>JBLHNZ010000060.1:0-13520 GCA_047623245.1 Oceanicoccus sp.
TTAGCCTGTCTGATTCCCTCGAGTCTGCTGTTACGGCTGATGTAGGCGGCGGAAACCACAAAGTGAGCGCTGCAAACGAATTCTTTAACTTTTCTTAATGATAGGCGCTGTTTTTAACGCGCCACTGCAGTAATTGGTGAGGCGTTGTTGTTATCAGTCGTTGCATTTTTGGAATCGGATTATGCCAACCTTTACGTGTTTCCAGCAATAACAAAAGGATTCCTCTGTCGGGTTTAGCCCAGTATTAGCGAGGCGCCAATTAAGATTAGGAGAATAAATACCGATTTTCGGATTGTGGCGTCCGCACTGGGAGGAGATATTTTTCTGGCAAAAAATGTAGTGATCATCACGAGTGGTATGGCGATAGCACTGGTCGTTAGAATTTCCTGCGTTAGGCCACCTTCAATGGCAACAATCACCGTTCGGCTTAATGTTGTTATGGCAAAAACGGCGAGTAATGTTGCTCGAATATAGTTTAAATCAATCGGCTGGCGATACATGAAAAATGCGAGAGGTGCTCCGCCTGTACTGAATAAGCCCCCGATAATTCCGCCTGCAATACCGGTTAGCGATGCGCTTAATCCGCTCGACGTTTTTTTCCACGGCTCAGGTTTTAGAGTCAGCAATATCCCTGCGGAAATGATGACAAATCCGAGGATTCTCCTTAATAAGACATATTCAGACTCACTCAGCATATCTAATATCAAGACGCCAGCAACGAGACTTGGCATCATTCCTAGGCTGATAAAGCCTACGGTCTTCCAGTTAATGAATTTTATCGAATATCTTAAAACGAGAACAGCATTGAGTAGCGACAAGATACTGACCACGGCGGCCGTGAATGCAATCGGAGCAATATTTAGGATGGTTACGCCGCCGACAATCAGTAAGCCCATAGCGAAGCCCGTGATTGTTTGCACGTAAGCGCCAATCATTACCAATAGCAAAAATATACTTGTGTCGATCAATTCCATAAAACTATCTGTAGCCACGGGCCCTTGTGATTAAGGTGGGGAAGACTAACCGATTATCGATCGCGTATAAACCGGATGTTATGGATATGCAGAATAATTCTAACGATTCTAGAATAAGTCTTTCATTAGCAGCATCAGTGGCATCGAGATCATTGCGACCAGTGTTTGCAGTGTAATAATAGCGGCCATAAGAGGTGCGTCGCCCTTAAGCTGCCGAGCGAGAATATAGGCGGAGGGAGCCGTCGGAAGTAACGCGAATAAAAATAGTACAGGTTTGGCATTAGCGGGTATTTCAAAAAAAAGTGCCAGTGTCATGAATAAGCTAGGATAAACAATCAATTTAAAACACGCTGCGGCCCAGAGCGAAGCTGCGCTTTTACGTAACAACTTAAAGTCCAGGCCTACGCCAACGGCAAGAAGTCCGAGCGGTAAGGCCATGGCGCCGATTAAACTCATAAGCGGTGTAGCAAGCTTGGGTATACCAATGCCACTGATATTAAGTAGCGCGCCAAATATGCAGGCTACAATCAGCGGATTTTTGATAACCCCGAGGTAAAAGCTTTTTAGTAAAGAAGAACGTTTGTCTGGCAGCAAAATCGCATAGCAAGCAATACAAGCGAAATTAACCGTGGGGATCATGATTGCGAGGAACACAGCTCCCCATAGCAACCCTTGCTCGCCGAAAAGTGCCGACGCCGACGCAAGACCGACATAGGTGTTAAATCTAATTCCACCTTGGATAATTGAGGTTACTCGGCGGTTTTCCTTTTCGACAACCTTACCGAGTAAAAAACTCAATAGCGTCCCTAAAATACAGAGTAAAACCAATAGCAGAACCACATTAGTCAGGTCTTCGCCTGGGAGAGTAGCGTTGCCAATTTTTAATACGAGTAGTGTGGGAAATAAAAAGTAGTATGTAAAATGTTCTGCACTCGGCCAGAAATCAGTCGAGGGAAAGGCCGTTCTCCCCATAATGTAACCGATGAAGACCAGAGAAAAAACCGGCCCTAATGCTGTCAGAATACTGTAAAAATCATTCATAAATAATGATGTGGCCGGGGGAGTAATGAGTAGGTACTCTGCTGAGAACGCCTACTCTAATTGATGGTGACCAGCCGACTAAAAGTCGAGAGGTAGGGTAAGGTGATTCTCGTATATATAGTCCCGCTGCTCGAAGAGTATTTGCGATGCGTTTACGCTATCTCCCATGCTCTGGTACGAAGCTCGCATACGTTTGTTCATTGGGTTCACTTCCTCAGGTAGTGGTTGCAGGGTATTGGAAAAGCTAGCCCAGATGAGATCTAGCGCGGTAAGGCCGCCGCCAATAAAATATCGACTATTTTTCAATTTTTGACTTTCGAGCTGACCGGACAATGCGTCGAGGATTTGAGTCATTCGGCTACTTGCACTGGCCGCTGCTTGCTCCGAATAACCATAGGCTTTGGCCATTGTTTGGGCCGCAGGTTGTGCAGCTTCAACGCCGGAATTGAGCATGTTGCCAATCATAATGTGTCGGGCCTGATAGGTTAAACCGCCGGCGCCGCAAATCTCATTGGCAAGACCAAACATGCGTAGACGTTCTTCAGTGTCTTCCGGTACGAGCCGAGGAAGTGGCTGCAATCGTTCCGCGAGTTCCAAAATGTCTGCCCAATTGGTGCGAGCAGGCTCGTCGTCGAGTACTGCGACCGGAGCATTTCGATGGCCTGTCCACTCGACAAGATCTTCGTTGGGCGCTCCGCCCTGTTGCAATACAGGGATGTAGGCTATTTTCTTTATGTCAAACATGAATCGCGCTGCCATGCTCCACGGCGCTGGAAGTCCGGCAGTTAAGGCGAGGCGCAGGCCCGCGAGGTTACGTGCTTCTTTGGCTTTTTTGTATTCCATGGGTTTCCTTGGTCTATTGTTTGGGAAGGTTGGTTGCTGCTGGATCCAGTTTTACCCAAGGCTGTCGGGAATCTGTCCATATGTTGACGGATGGTTTGTACCAGCTAGTGTCGTCAAACGACCCCGCCTTAATGGAAATTAAGTCAGGCCTATGTGACATCGTTAGCATTATGGGCGAGCCACACTTAGGGCAAAAGTTAATTTCAAGTGTATTGTCTGAATCCGATTGATAAGGATAAGAAGACAGGGTTCCAGATAGCAATTTAATTTGTGTTTTCAAAAAAAGTGCCACAGTCGACAAGGCGCTGCCGGACGTTCTTTGGCAAACCTTGCAATGGCAAAGCATTGTTTGCGACGGTTCGCCGCTGGCTTCGTATCTCACGTCGCCGCATAGACAGCCACCTGTTTTTACCTCGTCGGTCATGTTTTTTCTCCGTAGTTTAGTCCGAGAAGTTTAACGCAATCTACTTCTCTCGTCTGCTGTGCATTCGATTTACGACGGATTGCATTGTTAGGGCTGTCTGCCAGAAACATTTTCTGTACAGGGCTGCTGTCCGGATGAAGGCAATTTCGTCTCAATAAATTGGCATCGGATCGGATCGCGACAGTACACGGTTAATTGTGTAGAATATTTTCGAAAATTAAAAGGAGAATAACGATGACACGCATGCCCGCTCTCAGCCTTGTCGCAGTACCCGGTCGCCGTAAGGCGACAGTTGAAATGGCCTCTGAAATAGAAAGGCGGGGCTTTAGCGGAATTTATGGTCCGAGTCTCGGAGATTCTTTGGCGCTGTGTGAAGCCTTGGCATTTGCGACTAATGAAATTCATTTTGGCACAACAATCATGCCGATTTATTTTCGGCAAGTGGCAGATTATGCGCAAACGATCTCTTTTATCCATGAGGTTTCTGACGGCAGATTTAAGTTCGGTATTGGCGTTAGTCATGAGCCTGCATTGCGACAAAAGGGATTGTCTGCAGGCAAGCCTCTTACGGATACGCGCAATTTTGTTACAGAGCTAAAGTCAGTGCCTCGAGTGGGGGAGTTACCGCCGATCATTTTGGCTACACTGCGTAAAAAAATGATAGCACTGTCTGAGGAAATTGGTCAAGGAATGGTCTTTGCCAATGGAGCCAGATCCCATATGCAAGAGTCCTTGAGCGTAGTCTCAGCAGCGTCACGCAGTCGTGACGACTTCTTTATTGGCGACATGATTCCGACCTGCATTAATGACGATGTGGAAGCGGCAAAAGCCGTAAATCGTAAAACATTGTCATCCTATGCCATGCTTCCTAACTATCGTAATTATTGGAAAGAGGCAGGTTATAAGGAAGAAATGGAAGGTATCGAGAAAGCCATTGAAGACAAACAATTTGACAAAATACCACATTTTTTGACAGACAAATGGCTTGCAGATACAACGTTGTTTGGTAGTGCCTCTCAGGTTCGAGACGGCATCGAGGCATGGTTTGACGCTGGAATAAAAACACCTATTCTCGTACCGTCTTCTGCCAACGGCGGACAAATGGTCGCTTTCGAAGAGATGCTAGCGATTTTTTAGGTCTTGCAAGATAGGGCGGCTCTTTCACATTAGGGCATTCGCCCAATAGAACCGCAGTGACGCGTCGAATTAGTCCAACTTGATGAAAAAAGACACTTGCAGGAGATAGGTGTCTTTTTCTGTTGTTGCTATCATGTTGCCGGCTAGCTTGCCGGCTTACAGAGGCTCAAAATGGTTTTGCACGTGTCCTTTGCGTAGTCGATTATCTAAGCACAAGTCATCGGCTTTTATTGGATCGCAAAAGCTCAATGTTATCGGGTAAATAATGACCAGACTGAGTGTTCGTTAAAAAGATTAATGGAAAAAGGCACTGCACTATAGAAGTGAGTTGTTGGATGAAAGCGAAGGCTGTAAATGAGGTTAGTTGTCGTCTGGGGATATCTTAAATCTCGCAAGACTAATATAATTCTAAATTCTACACCACATATTCGAACCCATCTGTAAGCACTGCAAAAAGTTAGAGCCAGATAGGCGGTCCATGCATCAATGTCAGCGAGCTGCACATCGAGAGCACTGCGCCTCATGTTTTTTTATTTTTACGTCATGGTTGAAAGTTAGTGGTTTAGATGGACTAGAAATACGGTGTAATGTCTTTTGGCAATAACCACCGAAATGTAACTCAGTCTCCCTCGTTGTAATTGGTGGGAGGCGATGTTTCCTTGTATATACTTTAGAGGCCCGTATGTCGTCATTGATTTTCACTACCAATGAAACCCAAATACTTGTTGCAACGGATACGCTGGCAGTCAATGTCGATGGCGATCCACATATGTTCGTGTCGAAGGCAACGCATATACCTCATTTAAAAACCATTATCGCAGGTTTTGGTGCGGAAGGATTTACGAATGAGTGGGCGCTTATTGTTAGTACCAAAATGATTGTCAATGGCATTCTCAATTTGGACTACCACACTCCCGCCGCATTGCGGAACCTGTGGGTTACCTATTCGCGTGAACTTCCAGAGGAGTTGACTGCAACAGTCTATCAATTTGGGATATCCGAAGTCACCAATAGAGTGGCAGCTTTTGTCTATCGTTCTGAAAATGGCTTTGAATCAGAACCTATAGAATACGGAACAGTTGTTCTGCCTGAATGCACCGTTCCTCGTGGCAACATAATCCAGGCTATTCCCGAGATGATGAACGAACAGAGAGACAATCAGTTACAATTACCGAAAGGTTCAAGGCTTGCGATTGGTGGTGAAATTTATGCTCTTTATCTCACCGGCGAGGGGTGTAACTCGTTTAAAATTGCACAATTCGACGATTATGACGCGCAGCAGCGAGCGGTTTTCAATAAATTTGAAATGGAACAGCGCTAAAAGCCGTTCGATAGAAGAGCTGGCTAGAATCGCTAAAGCCCGCCTTCAATCCAATGTTAACGCTAATTCATGAATTAGCTGTCATGGTTTCTTTTTGGTAAAGGTCACCCTATTACTGGGTGGGTATTGCAAATTAAATCCTTCGTAAACGAAGTGTTGAGTAATATCAAACTGTTTTAAAAGGGCTTTCAATTCTTGATTTTTAAATCTGAAACTGTGCCAGTCGGGTAGCGGATAAAGGTTAAAACTGCCACCGGGTTTCAGTACCCGTAAAAACTCTGAGAATATCTTTAGAAGTTCAGGTTCCTCATTAATCCAAATGAGAATTAACCAGCTGCTCAATATCATATCGATTTCTTCGTCGTCAAAGGGAAGATCATCGGCCATCGCTGACAATGCTCGTTCAACCCCCGGAGCGTTTGCATTAAATTTACCGCTACCGCCTGTTAAACGGGTGTAGAACTCATCGGACGGTTTGAATTTCATGTTTTTCTTAATGATGGGATCGACACCATAAAACTCAATGCCGTCGTCGAAGCAGGCACGAAACATGGAGTCGGGAGCATAAGGTGTGTAGCCGCAACCTATGTCGACCAATTTTTTCCCCTGTAGACTTTCTAGAACACTAGCCTTACTTTGTTTATTGAAAAACACTTTTTGGTAATAGCGGAATGGGCGCCCGGTGTTGATAACACCGCCAGACACGCGAGCCAAACGTCGAACTTGATCTCGTGTAAGCCAATAACTTGTTGTTGCTATTAAGTTTTGTATGGGGTTTTCCTCAGGGTTTTCTCGATTACAGGCTATAGAGTAGGAGGGCTTTTTCCGAAAGTCCACATCTAGTTAAGAAAATCCGGTCCTTACAGTGACGGTTTAAGAGCGCTTTCCGAGAAGCTGTTCATAGTTTGTTTGGTAGCAGCAGTGCGGCTAAAATTAATTGGCGACCAAATACGATAATAAGAACGATGCAGCAACCTGTATTGCGCCTTGCACATTTACGTCTAGAGTGAGTAGCAGCGAGGGCCTTGGTGGTTGTGCCGTCGCCGTGTCTGTCGTCTGAGTTATCACTCTAGAGTATTGAATTCATTCTATTTCACCGTTAGTGCGCGTCTATTCATATTCATTAATGTTTGTCCATCAACATTAGCCCATTAGTATTATTTCTTGCTTTTCATTTGTAACTAAGTACAATTCTCGGCTTGTTGGTCAGACCAAACCGGTAGGACCAAGTCGGTCAGACCGAACCGGTCTATACAAATCCCAGTAGTTACATCCACCTACGATCTTACGGAACACATATTTTGACAGGCAAGCACGATAAAATCGCCGGTAGTTTGATTCAGGATATTTTATCAGGGCGTTATCGGGAGTCCGAACGTCTGCCTTCCGAGCGCGATCTGGCAACACGTTTTGATGCCAATCGCGGTGCCGTTCGCGAGGCAATGAAAAAGCTTGAACAAATTGGTCTCGCTGAGGTGCAGCCGGGCGGTGCTCGGGTGAAGCGCAAAGAAGAAGCCAGCCTCGATGTCATTAGCCATCTTTTATCGCAAGGCCGGCTTCCCGATGCAGCGCTAATTGACCAGATCATGCTGGTAATCAATGTCTTAATCAGCGCGGCAGCTGAGCAGGCATTAGAACTCGCTAGCGATGACGAAATAGTTCATATACGTAGCCTTGTGCGGCCTTTACTGGAAGATGTTCTCGACAAGGAGCAGCATACAGTGGCTCGTTTTGAACTAATGCAGGCATTGATGCTTGCCAGCGGAAATCTTCCTCTACGTCTTATTGCGCATACGTTATTTGACCAGATGGCACCCAGTATGACGAATGTACATCCCCATGTTGTCATCGATGTAGACACTTACCGAACTTTTGCCGAACAACTGGATCAGGCACTTAGTGAACGTGATCAAACTGCTATGCGAGCTGCCTTTACCGCTTTTTCCAATCTACATCGTGAAACACTAATGCGCGCTTTTAAAGTCGCGTGTAAAGCTATAGGCCCGGAGGCCAAACCCCAATGATGCGAATACTTGTCATACCTTTAATCATCGTCGTCGTGTTTGTGTTTGGTGCGATGACGCTGATGGCGACTGCGCCGGTACTGGAACCGTCGACTAAAAAGCCAATACCTATTACCGTTCGGGCACTTAAGGTTCGTCCAGAATCGGTGCAATTAAAGGTTCACTCGCAGGGTACTGTGATGCCTTCCATGGAGTCACAACTAATTCCCGAAGTGTCGGGAAGGATAATGTGGATGTCGCCGAAGCTTGTGGCAGGTGGCTACTTTACGAAAGGAGAAGTATTGGCTCGAGTTGACTCCTTAGACTATCGCAATACCTTAGAGCGCGCAAAGTCATCGCTCAAACGAGCTGAAGCTGAAGAACAGCACGCCCGATTTGAGTATGAGCGCCTTGAAAGCTTAGCGGAGAAAAAACTCACCTCGCGGTCGCAACTCGAAAACTCACTACGCGCACAGCGCGTGGCTGTCGCCAATCTTAACGATGCGAGAGTTAGCTTTGAGCAGGCTCAGCAAAATCTAGATCGCACTGAGATCCACGCCCCATTCACTGGGCTGGTACGCTCCGAAAAAGTGGATATCGGCCAATTTATATCTCGTGGGTCGGCTATTGCGACCTTGTATGCCAGTGATCTGGTGGAAGTCCGCTTACCGATTGCCGACCGTCAGCTTGCATTCCTTAATTTACCACCCACCCTGCGGGGTGAATTACCGCTTGGATTACAGCCAGAAGTTATCTTGACGACTGAATATGCAGGCCAACAGCTAACATGGAAAGGAAGAATTGTGCGCACCGAGGCCGAAATCGATATTTCAAGCCGCATGGTGCACTTAGTCGCCCGCGTGCCAAACACAGTCGACCAGACCCCCCTCACCGTTGGGTTATTCGTGGATGCTGAAATTGAAGGCTTGTCTGCTGAGAACGTCGTTGTACTGCCTCGCTCGGCACTACGCAACAACGGTCAAGTTCTTATCATCGACGAGGATGACAAAATTCGATTCCGTGCGATCGAACAACTGCGTCTTTATCAAGACAATGTGCTTGTTAAGAGTGGATTGAATAGTGGTGATCGTGTGTGTCTGTCGCCATTGCAAACAGCCATCGACGGTATGACCGTTAATCCAGTCACCGACGAAACTTAAAACAGGAACGATCATGCACACTGCAATACGTTGGTTCGTGAACAATCCAGTAGCGGCAAATTTGCTAATGATCTTACTGCTACTCGGGGGTACCTTTGGTGCACTTACGACCAATCAGGAAGAATTCCCCAGCTTTGATATCAAACTGATCGATGTGTCGGTACCGTATCTAGGTGCGGCTCCAATCGAAGTAGAACGATCTGTATGTATTCGTGTCGAGGAAGCTATAGAGGGCCTCGAAGGCATTGATAAAATTCATAGTATCGCTACGGAAGGTCTCTGTAATGTGACTGTTGAATTACTGCAAAATTCCGATGAAGTAGCTGTTCTCAATGAAGTGAAGAGCCGCGTCGATGCGATTAACAGCTTTCCACAAGAAACTGAAAAACCGATAGTTTCCAAAGTTGCGATGACGCGCAGAGTTGTGCAAATTGCGATATCGGGTAAGACCGATGAACGGACACTAAAAGAAATTGGACGTGAATTGCGCGACGATATAGCCGCAGTAAAAGGTATTTCACAAGTGGCGGTAGACTATATTCGCCCGTATGAGATATCGATAGAAATATCGGAGCGGGAACTTCGTCGTTACGGTATTACGCTTGATCAAGTCAGCGATGCGATCCGCAAAAGTTCCTTAGATATGCCGGGCGGGAGTATCAAAACACGCAATGGCGAGATTCTCATTCGCACGACGGGACAAGCGTACTGGGGCCAGGAATTTGAAGACATTATTGTGCTTACTCGCAAAGACGGCACCAGGGTTGCTCTTAGCGAAATAGGGGTTGTCCGCGACACCTTTGAAGAGGGCGATCTACTTGCGCGATTTAATGGTGATCGCGGCGTAGTTGTCAATGTCTCGCAAGTGGGCAGCGAAGATCTCATCCAAATAGCCAAAGAAGTACGAGATCTGGTTGAAGAGTATAAATATGATGTCCCAGAGGGAATTCTGCTTAGCACGTGGATCGATACCTCTTTCGAACTGCAAGAGCGAATGTCGGTACTCACGAAAAATGCGGGCGGGGGTTTGGTGCTGGTTCTCGTCATACTGGCATTGTTTCTTAAGTTTCGAATAGCGATGTGGGTGGCTATTGGTATCCCGGTCGCTCTATTGGGTACGCTTGCTGCTTTACCGTTTACCGATATCACTATATCTACCATGACGGTAATGGCGTTTATTCTCGTGCTGGGAATTGTTGTCGACGATGCTATCGTTGTCGGCGAACGCATTTACGGTCATGAGCAAATGGGGAAATCGCCGATTGACGCAGCGGTTGATGGTACTTGGGAGGTTTCCGTACCGGTCATTTTTGGCGTTTTGACGACGGTTGCAGCATTTCTTCCCCTTATTATGGTCGAAGGCCGCATGGCAGGCTTCTTTTCACCCATCGGTTGGGTGGTAATTTTTGCTTTGATCTGTAGCTTGATTGAGTCACAGCTTATTTTACCATCACATTTGGCCCATCGAGATCGAAGCGAACCGACGGCTGGACTGTCGGCGTGGTGGAATCGATTCCAAGGCCGTCTTTCAGCTTGGCTAGAGAACCTTGCGCTCAAACGCTATATGCCTTTTGTGCGACTGGTGCTGGAGTGGCGTTATGTCAGTGCCTCGATTTGTTTAGGTGTTCTAATATTGGCATTGTCATTGATAGCGAGTGGGCGTGTCGTGTTTGGCTTTTTCCCAGCGATCGAAGGTGACCGTGTATACGCTGGTTTGGAAATGCCAGAGGGTATCGCGGCAGAAACTACCATGATAGCTGCAAGTCATATTGAAGAAGCCGCACAGCGTTTGAACGAAGACATGACTAAAGAGTTAGGATTGGCGCAGCCTTTGATAAGAAATATATTGTCGAGCGTTGGTCAAAATGTTGATCGAAATGGTCCTGGTGAGCCGCAGGGAGCCGGACGTAGCAACATTGCCGAAATCGTTATTGACTTAGCACCGCTGGCCGAGCGCAACGAAATTAGTTCAAAAGTTGTGGTGGCGCGATGGCGTGATTATGTAGGCTCGGTGTCGGATGCGGTGAAGTTAACATTCGATGCGGATACTTATTCTGCTGGCTCGCCCATTGAATATCAGCTGAAAGGTAAAGATGTCGAAGAGCTTCGCGAAGCGTCGGAGCAGCTCAAGGCGGAATTGTCGCGTTATCAAGGCGTGTTTGATATCAGTGACTCATTTCGATCGGGCAAACAGGAAATTCAGCTAAAACTATTGCCTGAAGCGCGAAATCTGGGCCTTACTTTGTCTGACTTGGCGAGTCAGGTAAGAGGTGCGTTCTATGGTACCGAGGCGCAACGCATGCAACGGGGTCAAGATGATGTTCGCGTGATGGTGCGATTTCCAGAACTCGAACGTAAATCGATTGGTAATCTTGAAGACATGTATATTCGTACACCAGATGGCGAAGAAGTGCCGTTTTATAGTGTCGCCAAGTTCGAAATCGGTCGCGGGTATTCTAGTATTAGGCGTCTCGATGGTCGTCGTACGATCAGTGTTATTGCCGACGTTGATCGCAGCATGGTATCGCCCGAAGAAGTCAGTGCAAGCATACGTAGTGAGCTCATTCCAGATTTTCAGAGGCGTTATCCAAAGGTTGATGTCGAGCTAGGCGGAGAACAGGAGGAGCGTTCGACAGCGATGAGTGGATTGGCTATCGGCTCGCTATTTTCGTTAGTAGTTATATACGGTTTGCTAGCCATTCCGCTAAAAAGTTATCTGCAGCCTCTGGTTATTATGAGCGTTATTCCCTTTGGAGCAGTGGGTGCTATTGTTGGGCATTACGTTATGAATGTGCAGCTAATGTTCTTCTCGGCACTTGGTATTGTTGCTTTGTCTGGCGTCGTGGTAAACGCGTCTCTGGTATTAGTCGACTACGCCAATCGTCAACGTCGCTCAGGCAAAGAATTGACAGAGTCTATTTTGGAAGCCTGTGTTGTGCGTTTTAGGCCTATTATGCTGACTTCCGTCACCACGTTCGTCGGGCTTGTACCGCTAATGTCAACGGCAACGCCAGCGACGGCACCCTTTATTCCGATGGCGGTATCCTTGGCCTGGGGTGTTTTGTTTGCCACTTTTATTACTCTGTTATTAGTGCCCTGTTTGTATCTTATGGTTGAAGATTGGATGCAGCAACTTGCTCGTTTTAAAGCCTGGACTAGTAAACCTCAGTCTACGCAGGTTGATGATGGTGTCGAGGTGAAGGTAAGCTAGGGGCGGAAGCGCTTTCGGGTTTTACTGCCATTGTTCCTCCGAACAAAATCCCAACTTTCCTCGAGGCGATCCTTGAGGAAAGTTTGATCCCGTATTTTCTTGGCTAAAAAAAAGAGCGACGAAACACGTGGTAATATTATTTTTTGCGAAACAAGAAATGACGCGACTGTCTGCCAATCGATAAAATTCAAACACCTTTGAAAAGGGTGTTCTATAGAACTAGAACGAATTTACTGTTTTGCCCTATGCTTAGGATTTTGGTGCTGCTAAATCAGATAAAAGGCATTGCATCATTAAGGTGTTCGTTGTTAGATTATAGTGATTTAACATCTAGTATCTTCACAACATTCATTGTCGAAGCATTGAGAGAGGTAAAATGGAAACTTACGATGTTATGAGAACCACGTTTGCCGCACGTGAATTTACCGACGAGCAAGTAAGCGACGAAACCCTTTACCGTATTCTGGAAAATGCCCGGTTTGCCCCTAGCGGAGGTAATCGTCAAGGATGGAAGGTGCTGGTTGTAAAGGACATGAATATTCGCCGTCAGTTGAAGGCATTGGTGGCGCCGACTATTCAACAATACAAAGCTCAAGTGAAAGCCGGAGAAACACCGTTTAACACCATTAACGAGTCGTCCGTCACGCAGCAAACAATTGATGCCATGCCGGCGAACTTTCCTTTAGTTGACGATCTTGAAAACATTCCAGTGATGTTGGTCGTTTGTGTCGACCTGTCGGTCGTAAGTTCTATGGATAAGGATTTGTCTCGCGTCGGCGTCATTTCCGGCGCTTCGATTTATCCTTTTGTTTGGAATATTTTACTTGCGGCACGCAACGAAGGACTTGGCGGCGTACTAACGACTTTTTTGGCCAATCAGGAAGAGCCAGCAAAAGAACTCTTGCAAATTCCTGGGCAGTTTGCAATCGCGTCGATGGTAGGAATCGGAAAGCCGGTGAAGCAGTTGTCCAAATTGCGTCGAAAATCTGTCGAAGAGTTTACCAAGGTGAATACCTGGGTCGGGGAAGTATTTTCTAGGAATGAATAAGCAAATGCACAGATTTTTTGGTCGTGAACAATACGTATAGAATATTTAGTCTATGGGTATAGCATTTTAGTGGCTGAATAAATTTTTGCGACAGATCTCAGGTCAATTCGGCATCGTAATAAATGGGATTTCGGAGGTGGCTTTTAGCACAGTGATTTGAAAAAAACGCGTCGTAAATGTGTTGTAGGAAAAATGATAATAATTCGTTACACCACCCTGTTGAATCTCAAGTCCATGTTTTTTGACCGGCGGTTTTTAATCGATAATTTTAAACATATTTTGTAATCGATGGTTTCTAATGGATAGTTTTCCTGCCAATTCTTTTGCTGCTTGATCGATGCATGGGTGTTGCATTTAG
>JBLHNZ010000061.1:0-13409 GCA_047623245.1 Oceanicoccus sp.
ATTAATATCAACCGGTCTATTACTTGTCGGTAGAACTTTCACACATTGAAAAAAGGAAATCTCAGAGCTCTATAGCGAAATCAGTAAGCAGTTCACGCTTATCATGCACAACCGTTTGTTTTTTCACACAAGCTGGACCCAAAGTGAGCTGCACACCTCAATAGATTCGAGGCATTTTTATGTCTGCTACACATGAGTGAACAGTCCATGACGAACGGCTTCAAATAACGTCACAAACTGATCCATTACTAAACCCTCCAGCCCCGTGATAAACTAACTCGAAAGCGGACCTTTAGGGTGTCGGTTCCATTTTTAATGTATTTAACAAATGATTAAACGGCCTAACGATATGAATGAAGTGCTAGCCTGTAATGCGGATGGGTTAATGATGTTTAGGTAAGTGCCAGCAGCAGACTTCAAGCGTTGTTTTAAAGAAAAGCACGAACTATCACAACCTTGCCTTGATTATAAACTACCACTAAATCATCGAAATTAATTGATAAACCATAACAGTTCCATAGCTCTTACCAGTGAGCGAGTGAGAGATGTGTCACTTGCGGCTTTTTTTAAAGTGTCGATATCGTCCAGTGCAATCCAATCTCCATGCAACACGACCCCTGACAGAGATCCTAACGCATTGATATTTTCAAGCGGATTTTCGCGCACCAATATCAAATTAGCAGTATATTTAGGTAAGATTTTACCTGTTCTATCAAAGCCCAGCACATTAGCACTGATACTTGTTGCTGCCCTTAAAGTTTCGTAAGGAGAAATCCCGCTCTCTACAAGTAATTGAAGTTCCTCTAAAATTGATTTACCCGGAATAAGTCCAAAACCCCCAGCATCGGTACCTACAATCATTCTAACTCCATTCTTGTGCATTACAGCTGTTGCGTGGGAAAAAAAATCTGTGTGTGGCCTTTCGTATTTAGATACGTCCTTATGACTCCAAAAATCCATAGAACCTTTTTCTATTAACTTGACTAGCGGGTTAATTGTTTCTGATCCTTCTTGCGTTAGATAGGCTCCTTTCGATTCAGCTATATTCACTAGTCGTTTATGTGCGATTAACGTTGGTACAATAACGTCTCCGCTCGCGATTAAGCGCTCTGAAATCTCTTCCATATCATTGATATTGAGTTTGTCTCGCAGTGCATGCCAAACCAATGTTTCAGAATGTTCAAGTGTTTCAAACCCTTGATCAACAGATGCTCGCCACGGGATTGAAAAAGGTTTTTCATGCGGAATTCCTTCTTCACGTATTCCTTCAGGTGAATGCCCGGTAATTTTCATATTTAAATTGCGCGCTTCTTTGACGATGGCATTAAATGCAGGCTGAGTTAGATTTGAGTAAAGCTTTACTGTGTTATATCCCATTTCGTGTTGACGTCTCACGGCCTCGACCGCGTCTTCCTCATTGTGAACGAGTTGCTGAATAATATTTGCATTCGGGCCAGAGCTATTGAGAATTGGTCCTGTAGTAATAAAATCAGGTGCCAATAACTCTCGGTTATTTATGCGAGTTTGTAAGGCGACGTGAAACGGGTAGCCCGACATATTTCTAACACCCGTCACGCCGTATGACAGATATCCTGCTAGCTCAGATTCGTCACTTATATGAACATGAGCATCTATTAGACCCGGCAATATATATTGACCTTGACCGTCAATTACAATCGTATCCGGGGTCATACCATCTACGTAATCCTGTTCATCAACGGTTAATATCGATGTAATTATCCCTTTTTCAATGAAAACAGTTCTATTCTTAAGGATGTCTGGAGTATTTGAAGCCATAGAAATAACGTGGACATTGGTAATGACTAATTTGGGGGAAGGGATAATCCCGCGTTCCATGATCGCTGGAAGTGATGTAAGTTGAAACAACACCCACAAGAATATTAATACGCTCACTGCGCAAAACCATAATGTAGCTTTTTTCATTATGTATCGGTAGCTCCATCTGCAAAATTAAATGTTGCTCAGAAAAAATAATTCTTCAATCGCAAAGCCCAAGTCATTTGAAACGTCATACCTAAAAAAGTTTAAAATCTTACTTTCGTAAGCTTACTAAGGTTGACTGTAAGTTACGGGCATATCCTAATAACTTATGGAAAATCATCAAGGACACACACTTCAACTGACATCAAAATTGATCTATTTTATAGGTTTCAATCATCAGAAAAAGGATTTTTCCATGAACCAGCCCAGAAAAACCCTCGCTTGTATTGAATACACCCCGTACTACCATCTCATTTCGCGCTGCGTCCAGCGTTCTTATTTATGTGCTGTTGACCATACTAGGGGTAAAAGCTACGAACACCGTCGCCAATGGATTAAAGACCGCCTTCGAATACTTGCCTCCCTGTTTGCCCTTTATCTTTGTGTGTACTCTGTCATGCCTAACCCTATCCATATTGTCGCCAAGGTTTGTCGTGGTCAGTCCACGCTATGGAAGACCGAGGAGATCCTACAACGTTGGACCAGTTTATCTAGTAGAGGTCCGCTTCTCGTTCAAAAATGGTTGAGAAGCGAACCTATGATTAACGTAGAACAAAAGTTGTATGGCGTATGTTGTTCGTAACCCGGTACGAGCACGCATGGCGTCGACTCCCGAAACGTCCGAACACACTGGTATTAACGAGTGGCTGCACCCCAACAAACCCGGTCCATTTCAGAATCGCTGCCCCCGATTATTAAACGCTTAAACCTCAATACAAAAAATCGGCTTGAACAAACGATACGGTTTAAATCTTGTTATCAAAAATAGTTTTCGAAACCCTGAGTAAACAATAGGTCGAGAGCAGCTTAAACACCTTCTACTACTTCAATGTTAATAACTGGTATCGAGTCACTTCGGAGAAATACTCTCGACTGAAAAACAGGTATTCGCCTGGATTAACTCATTTTGAGCGCAAAGGCTAACGCTGCTCCATAGCTACGAAATTGCGTGAAATCTATCTCTATGGGTTCGCTTGATCTCGCACTAAAAGAATGGTTTATTGCGAGTGCATGTCCTCGTTTATTCTCTCGTTTATTAACCCTTAAACTAACCTCGAGTTTAAAAGGTCAAAAGAAAATAGTTGGGCGCGGCAAGTTTAATGCTCAAACTCATCAGAAACGCGCATTACACCGTTAAAGTCGTCCGGATATCCAATTGACCGATCAGTGTCTTATGTACCGGACAACGATCAGCGATTTCGAGTAACCGCTGTCGTTGGTCGTCACTGATATCTCCTGTTAAGGTGACCTGCCGGCTAAGCACCTCAATCTTTTCGGATTCGCTCTCGCAAGACTCACAATCAGTCAGGTGCTCTCGACTATGGCTTATTAGAACTGAAACGTGATTAAGGGGGATTTGTTTCCGATTCGCATACATCCGAATCGTCATCGATGTACAAGTGCCCAAGGCTGCGAGTAAATGCTCATAGGGGTCTGGACCAAGGTCTGAGCCGCCCATCTGAGTCGGCTCGTCAGCGAGCCAGGCATGTGTATCTGACAGTACTGAACGTGTAAATTTTGTGTTCTTTTCATCAACTTGAACGTGGCCTTTAGGAACAGTTGTGGGGACACCTGTGGTCGCAACTACATCCTTAACGACGCCCTTAACATAGCGACTGGCCCAGGTTGCAATGGTGGCAGCAACATATTCAGCGTCTGTTGATCGCGATAGTAGATGGTCTGCATCATCCAGGCTAACAAAGCTTTTGGGGTGTTTAGCTGTTCGATAAATTTTTTCCGCTTCGCTTATCGATACCGTTTGGTCCAAAGGTGAGTGAAATACTAACAACGCTTTCCTTAATTTACTGATAGCGTCATCTTGCTGCTGATTTTCTAAATCGTCTAGGAACTGTTTCTTGATGGTAAAAGATCGACCAGCTAAACTCACTGACGCCTCTCCCATTTTCTCGATGGTATCGATATCGCAGGAAAACTGCTTCAAGACGTGATCAGGATCTGAAGGCGCTCCGATAGTGACCACGCCTTTGGCTTCAGGAATGTGTGCAGCGGCAGACAAAACCGCCGCTCCGCCTAAGCTATGACCAATGAGTATGGAAGGGGCTATATAATTTTCTCTTAGAAAATCGGCCGCATAGACCAAATCCTGAACATTGGATGAAAAATTGGAGTTGGCAAAATCGCCGTCGCTGCTGCCCAAACCCGTAAAATCAAAACGCATAACCGCATAACCCTTAGCGACTAGTGCTCTGGATATGCGCGACGCGGCCGCGATGTCTTTCCCGCAAGTAAAACAATGTGCAAACAGCGCAAATGCAGTAGGATTAGTTGCGGGAGCTTCCAATAATGCCGCCATTTTCAGACCACCGGTACCGAGGAATTCTAACTTACTGCGAATCTTTGCCATTTCATGCTCCTTGTCTTATGTCATTGCTAAGTACCAATCGGTTTTCTTACGCTACACAGTTTCTTAGTATTCCAGCGCTCCTGCTAGTACGACTTCAACCCCTAAGATAGCACCAAACATTGTGCAATATCTGACAAATACGCAAATGTCATGCAGAAGGATAGGAGGCATTGACGAAAATACGATTTGGTGAGCGGATAATTTTACAACCAATTACTTCCTGAAACAGATTTTTTTACCGTAGGTTGTTTTACTAAGGCGCAAGAAAAAGCAAATTCCAAAAGGGCTCTCAAAATTATCGGCGGTTACGCATTACTGTAGCAGACATGGCGATATGAGTATAAGAAGAATAAACGCCCCATTCGCCCCAACATACCCTAGAAAGCAGGATACTGGCAATTTCTTATCCGCCCACCAGTCAGCTGTCGAAAAACACCGAAAACAACGATCGCTAACTGTAAATCTTGCTAGATATTACACATTTTTTAGTATTATTTCCTACTTGCTCTGTGCCTGTCTAACTCTGATAGCAGCCAAGTACTACTTTTTACAGCAGGCTGGTTTTTGCAGTGAATTTGATAATGGTTCCCGGAAATTTTACTTTTTGTGGCTGAGTATTTTACAAAATCTTCAGTTGTTTCAATATCATCGCGGTAGTAACCATACTTCTTTTCTATATGTTTGACAGCTTCTGTACCTGAATGTAGCTCTCCGTTGCGTTCATACTTACAGTAGGTTGTCGCTACAAAATGTAATAAATGATCAATTTCACTACTTGTGTCAGCTGCAACACTAAATGAAATAAAAAGTACTAAAAATAGTGCTCCACTTGATTTCAAATTTGTAATCTCCTAACGATACTAACAATGTGTGCTTATCAATTTTAGTCGATGGCCCTGTATTAAGACTTGTTCCACCATGATTTTTAATCATCATTTTCAATTCTTGAATTCTTGAGCTCACTCTGAATGAAATTGCGGTTTTCGCTTTTCCATAAAAGCGGTAATCGCTTCTTTCGATTCACTGCTACCTCCACACATAATCAAGTGCTGGGCTTCCATAGCAAGAGATGCTGCAAGAGACTGATCCATCCCTGTGTTCAAATTCTTCTTCATTAGCCCCAATGCCATATCGGGGCCATTTGCTATCTGACGGGCATAATTAAACGCATCTTCACGAAAAGTATCGTTCGGGAAGACACTGTTAACCAAACCGAATTCTAGAGCATCGCGCGCGCTCACACGCTCAGCTTTGAAAAACATTTCCTTCGCTCTGGACAAACCGACCAGGCGAGGTAAAAACCAACTCGCACCGTAATCACCGGACAATCCAATATTGGCGAAAGCCGTTGTTAAAAAAGCGCTTTCGCAAGCCACGCGAAGGTCACAGGCTAAAGCAATAGAAAGTCCCGCGCCCGCTGCAGCGCCCGGTAGTGCCGCGACTGTCGGTTTCGCTAATTCATATAAACGCAGGGTCAGTGTTTCCTGCTTGCGAGTCAGCTCAATCACTTTTTCGTGATTTGTCATGTCGGGCCCAGAACTACCCCCCATTCCGCTCACATCTCCTCCAGAACAAAAAGCGTTTCCGCTCCCCGTAAGCATCACACATCCGACTCTATTGTCTGATTCTAATCTGAGCAATATCTCGCGAAGTGCAGGAGTCAAAATGTCTCCAAGCGCATTTTTTTTGTGCGGTTTATTCAAAGTGACTACAGCAACTCGCTCCTCAATCTCGCACAGCAGTTCTTCGGTTCCCGTGTCCAGGTTTATCATTACTTTGTTAGTCTCATTTAGAAATATTCGTTCAAAGATTTACACGTCACTAAGCAATGCAATCCAATTCAAATCACGACTGGGAAGTCAAACAACGACAGGTCAACACCTATGTTCAAATGACGTATTCTACGATGAAGGCAGTTTCTCGCCTGCCTTCACTTTTAGTGAGTCTAGGCGGTCATACCGCCGTCAGCCATATTAACGGAACCGGTCACCCAGGAGCTCTCGTCGCTGGCAAGAAACAACATAACCTGAGCTATTTCTTCAGGGTTCGCGTAGCGCTGCAGCGGGATATTCGCTGCCATTCTCGCTTTTACATCGGCGGCGGCTTCCCCATTGCCAAACCCCTCTTCAATTGACCGCATCATGCGAGTCTCTACAGGCGACGGATTCACTGTATTAATTCTAATATTATCTGGAGCACACTCTTTGGCAGCAGATCGCATTAAACCTATCACCGCGTGTTTGCTGGCAGCATAGGGGCTTATGCCGGGGGCCGCACCCACGCCAGCAACCGAAGACGTAATGACAATGCTACCTCCGCCCCGCGCCTTCATCGCTGGAATACTTGCCTGCATTCCAAGAAAAACACCTTTCACGTTGACGTTCATGACCTGATCGAACCGCTCTTCATCATAGTCGGCCAAAGGACACACGTCTCCTTCAATTCCTGCATTAGCGAGAAAAATATCCACGCCTCCGTAGCGCTCTTCAGCGCAAGCGACCATGGCTTTGTTGTCAATTGACTTTGTTACATCTGCGACAAAGTAACTGACCTTATTACTGGCTATCGCGGTACAAGCCTCTTGCAACGCCAATTCATCTTGGTCGACTAACAGTACGTCGGCACCTTCATTGGCGTACATTTGTCCCGCGGCGCGACCAATACCCCCAGCGCCTCCCGTTATAATCGCTACCTTCCCTTCCAATCTATTCATAATTCCCTCGATGTGTTTTATTGATTTTCTATTGATTCAACGTGTGGCTATAGTGAACTATACGATCTTGAGAAAATGGGTTTAAGCTCTCAATATTATTCTATGTCTCTAAAAAAATTTCGTCTATGAATATTTGTCGTAAATTATGCCCTAAGAATAAAATGCCTACGCCGACTTCACCGGCAAAGCCGACTATGATACTTTCCGACAGCTTCTAAAACCGGCTCATATAACCACGTTTTCATCTAACTTTCTAAAGCCAGCACTCTATTGGCAGGCGAGTTAAAGATGGTCTCGTTACCTTCAGACGGATAACGCGGTACTACTAAAGATAAAATTAGCGAGACAACGGCCATTGCTGCGCCGGCGAAAAACACGTAGGCCGGCGATAAACTCCACAAATAGGTTCCAAACAAAACCGGGATAAAGACCGCCGCTATGTGGTTGATGGAAAAACTTACACTGGTGGTTGCGGCGATGTCAGCGGGATCCGCGATCTTTTGAAGATACGTCTTTTGAGCGATGGCAAACGAAAAAAACAAATGATCAACAACATAAAGCGTCGCGGCTACGATTGGGTCTTGAACGAAGGCATAAGCCAGAAAAACAGCAATAAGGCCAATATATTCGAACACGAGCGCATTTCGTTCTCCGAACCGACCGATAATCCCCCCCAGTTTGGGAGCAACAAAACTCGTGATAACATAGTTAATTAAAAAGAGCGCTGAGATATTTGCGGCGGAATATCCGAATTTTTGCACCAGTAAGAAACCGGCGAAAACAACAAATATCTGACGACGCGCGCCACCCATAAAAGTCAGCGCATAATAGAGCCAATACCGTTTCCGCAGGACAATTTTTTTTACTTGCGCGGTATGTCCATCGATTCTGGGAAAACTAATCCAAATAAATAAACACATGGATATAGTCACGCCCCCCCCCAAGAGATAAAGCCAAATATAATCTAGCTCAAACACCTCTATCAACAACCAAATGGCACTATAGGCAAAGATCGAAGCAATGGAGCGGGAAGATATTTGACGGCCTAATGATCTGGGCGCTTCTTCTTTACTAAGCCACTGTAGTGACAAAGACATTTGTACCGTCTCAAAATAATGAAAACCAATACTCATAATTAACGTTGTAATATATAAGCCATATTCGCTAGGAAAAAATCCGGTTGCCATAACACCTAGCCCCAATAGCAATAAAGACAACAAGGCAAAAACCTGCTCTCTCAACAGCAAAAGAACAAACACAGCGGTGAATGCCAGAAAACCAGGAATTTCTCTAATGCTGTGTAACATCCCAATTTCACTGCCACCAAACCCCACAACTTCGACGCTAAAATTATTGAGCAATGCCATCCAGATTCCAAAACAAAACGGCGCTGCGCCCGCGAGAAGGACAAGACAGTTGCCCGGAGTTCGCCAGTTTTTTTGTACTGAAAGTTTATTCATAGGAAAGGTATTCGTTGAAGTGCGTTTATCCAAAAATGAGTGATCTCACCGAAGCTTTAGAATATTTTCACAGGCGCTGGGGCACTACTAAGTCAGCTGACTAACCATACCGAATTAGTCTTCTGAAATATAGTACAAAATCGTGGCCCCAGCATAGTAAGAGAGGTCATGTTGATGTCAGCTTCAACACTTCCACAGAGCGATAGGATATCCCGATTATATATATCATAATAGCAGCCATCGATAACGTATCTCTTAGCTAAGAGTCCTGTTTTTTCTCACGACTTACCAGTGTAATATAATCATATATTCAATCAATATTTTCACTAAAAAAACAATATAAGACATAGAGAGTACACAATGAAATTCGATGCAACATCTCTGGCTAACGGTTCAGTAACCTTTTTCGGCCACTACGATTTCGACGTTCGTCCTAAGGGCATAAGCCCCCGTCGATTACCCGACTGGACGCGCAACCAAATCCCTGAAATGATGAATGCTGTGGTAAGAATGCCATCGGGGGTTCGAATGGTTTTTGAATCTGACGCCGACACGATCGAACTACAGGTACAAACGACAAGGATCGTTTATCCTCCGCAACGACCCCGACCGGTTGTATTCGATTTAAAAGTCGACGGGCATCTTGTGGATAGCTATTCATCTGAAAATGGCAACACCATACTAATTGACCGCATGAATCCCCAAGACTACAAAATGGAGAAAGGCGAGGACTATAGGGTCAATTTTTCTGATCTTGGTACACACGTGAAGCGTTGTGAAATTTGGTTACCTCACAATGCTTTCGTCGAAATTCAGGAACTTGATTTGAGCAATGCAAAAATCGTCAATCCCGTGCATCCACCGCTAGAAGGTCGTTGGCTACATTACGGAAGCTCAATTAGTCACTGTATGGAAGCCGAGAAACCCACAGGATCCTGGCCAGCCGTCGCCGCTGAAATAAACAAGCTGCATTTACACAATCTAGGTTTTGGTGGCCAATGCCATTTAGATCAGTTTGTCGCACGGACAATCCGCGACACTCCAACCGACCTCATTACAATCAAAGCGGGAATAAACGTCATCAACATGGATTCAATGCGTGAGCGCGTATTTATTCCTACTTTACATGGCTTTCTCGATACCATACGCGAAGGACAGCCAAATACTTCCATCGTATTGATGTCACCCATATTTTGTCCTAGTGCAGAAACCCAACCCGGCCCAACCGTTCAGGACTCAACAGGCAAATTTGTCACTCTGAAAGGCCATGAAGAGATCCAAGTTGGCTGCCTTACATTAACGAGGGTCAGGGAAGTCATTGCCGAACTTGTCGAAATCAGACAGCAAGCCGGCGACAAAAATCTGTTCTATATGGACGGATTAACACTATTTGGCGAAGACGATGCAATAGATTTACCTGACGACTTACATCCTAATCCAGAGGGATATAAAAGAATGGGACAACGGTTTGCAGCGGCAATTGTAGGCTGTGTCAATACCATCGCTCGCTAAGACATCGGAACTAGCCCCTAACACTAAACTGTCGATGCAAACTATTCGCAGCTTTATAGAGCATCGCTGGAATGACAACTTTTTAGCTGAGGCGGTAATCCGTGACTTGAGTATCTGCTTGGCCCAAATCGGCAAAATTGTCATAAGACCGAGCTTTACCGTATTCACCCCAAGTAAACGGGCGGTAATGCGAGTCCTGATCGTCGATCAACGACGCAATTTTTGCACTTCCAGCAGGTGAATAGAAGTACGGCATCGAATATCGAGACTTACCGGAAGGTACTGGTATTACACGATGCACCGCAGCTTTATACTGGTCATTCGACCACACCTGCATCAGGTCGCCCAAGTTCACGACAAATGAATACTCCTCGGGAGGGACATCGATCCACCCATCAGTCTCGGATAATGTCTGTAAACCGCCAACATTGTCTTGATACAATAGGGTTATGCCACCGGGGTCGGTGTGGTGATGTAGCGCCATATCACCCAAACCGTTCACCCCGTCGCGCTCTGCTTCGGGAAGAGGGTCATAAGAAGGGTAATGGTTGAGCCGTGCCAAGCTGGTATGTTTCGTGGCAAACAATGCGTCTAGCTCGTTCGCATTTTTACCTAACGCGCGGCAGACAAGTTGCAAAACTTTTTCCGCTAATACGGTATTAGCAGCGTAATATTCTTTTAAAGTAGTCTCAAAGTCGACGAGCCCTGCCTCCTGCAAGTTATTCGTTTCTTTGTTTGGCCACAGGGTCGGCTGTTTCTCCCAAGCGGCGTTGCCATGAAAGTCAAAAGTCTCTTTTTGATCTCGTTTTTGTTTAGTGAGCTCTCGATCATAATATCCGAACGCGTTATCAGCTGTTCGCATCACCGATACTTTCAAATCGCGAGACGCCGCAAAAAAAACACTTGCCTGCCCCCACATTTGGTCAATTAGACCGTTTAGTCCATGTCCAGTCAATTTGAAAAAACCATGATCCCGGCAGGCTATATCAATTTCGAGCAATGCCTTTGAGTCGATGTTACTCATGTCGATGGTTGGTATAGCGCTCATAATGGATATCTCATAAAGAATTGCAGAGGGAAGACTAACGATAGGAATTTACCGATGCAAGGTTTTTCGAAGGAAGCCTTATGAATTGTGGGTGTTCATTTACGAGAAATAAAAATCGGCAGTCTATTCTTGAGTTCAATGGGCCGCTACGTTTGTATAGCTCTTTTTCCTAAATGCCTAAATGCCTAAATGAATTTAATCATGTTGACGGTTCTACCATGCACACTCACCAAACAAAGAAATGTACTGCACTATATTACAGCAGTAAATTAGAGCACGCCTTTCTTATCCAAAACGGACATTAAGTCTGCAGTTTCAAATTCGTAACTAAGACTATCTTTAAGTTTTTGACTACTCACCCGCTTGTAGATGCTCACTCCTGACTCATCAAATTGAGGGACAGGATTTCCAACGCGTAACGCAGCCTTTGTGTAAAACTCTCTTTTTGTTGGATGGCTATCTGCACAGGCATTAAACGTTTCACTCCAAATTTCGTGCAAAATAATTTTCTCAATTATGCTGATACAATCATCGCGATGGATGAGATTAACGGGTGAATCTGGATTCTGAACGCGCTTTCCACTTCGGAAAAAATTTCCCGGATCCCGACCATAACCAATCAACCCTCCGAAGCGAAGGACAGTGGTCTCAATCGACTCGCAGTTATGAAATAGTTTTTCTATTTGAAACAACAGGCTATCCTCAGACTCTTGGCCTTGTAACTCTGACACCGTATCGTTATTGCTCTTGTAGACTGACGTCGAGCTAACAAACAATACCTTTTTGACTGTCGACTTTTCGATCTCTCCTAACAGCTGGTTAAAGTCAGCGATGCTTTTGGACGTAATATTCACTATTAAAAGTTCAGATTTCAGAAAAACATCGATGTTATCGCTAAGCCCGCGAATATCAATTATATAGGGCTCGGCACCTATCGCCACGATCTCGGGTAAACGTTCGGTTGACGTAGTCGAGGCCTTTACCTTCATCCCCCGTAAAAGCAACTGCTCCGCTAACGGAAGCCCTAGCCAACCGGACCCCAATACACTCACGATTTTTATGATAAAACTCCAAAAATTCATTTCAAAAGTTAACTATAATCCATCAACTTTTCCAGCCAAAAAATTAATCATCCTACAGTATTTCGTTTGCTTCACAAGCTGATTAAGTAATCAGTTCCATTAATGATTAGAATAAGAGTGTCACACCTTCGCATCGTTATCTGAGAAAATGCATGATCATACCCCGACCGCTGCCTCGGCATAACTAAATCTGGCCCTGCAAATCTGATTCGAGCCGAGCGTCATGAAAAACGATTTGGAACTCACATTTTGTGTTAGGGGATTTATGTCATTTCAATACAAGGTATGCCCTATTGATTAGCATCTAATGCCAGTCTATTCAGAAAAAGCACTTGAATTCCCATAAGTGAATGTTATTCTCCGCTGTAATACCGCTAACAAAAATCAAGACAATTGAAATCATGACTAACGTACCCGGACTCGGAAAAAAGCTGAAAAAAAATGCTGCCAAACAGAGCTTGCGGCCGTGCTTAGCGTGTAATTAGATAGAAAAATCACATGTAAGGGCCCAGTCGCATTTTTGCAGCCGGGCCTTTTTTTTGTTCGAAAAAGGAGATAATTATGTTTTGTGGATCCTACGTTGCCATGGTGACGCCCTTTAGTAACGGTGAAATTGACGAAAAAGCCCTTATTAAAATGGTCAACTGGCAGATAGAAAACGGGACTTCGGGACTTGTTCCAATGGGCACAACAGGGGAAGCGTCGACGGTAACGAGTGACGAACACAAACAAGTCCTGAAAATTGTTGTCGACGAAGTTGCTGGCCGCATTCCGGTCATCGCCGGAGCGGGGTCCAATAACCCTGTTAAAGCACTAGACTATGCCAAGACAGCACAGAAATTGGGCGCCGACGGAATACTATGTGTTGCCGGATACTACAACCGCCCTTCACAGCTTGGACTGTACGAACATTTCAAATATATACATGACAACACCGACATACCCATAATAATTTACAATGTTCCCCCACGCACAATCGTAGATATACAGCCCGATACATTGGCTGAACTCGCACTATTACCGCGAGTCGCGGGAGTAAAAGATGCAACAGCTGATTTGTCACGCATCAGCCTGGAACAACTGGGTATAGACAAGCCCTTTAGCTACATGTCTGGCGAGGACATGACAGCGATAGCTTATAACGCCATGGGGGGAAATGGCTGTATTTCTGTTACAGCCAATGTTGCGCCAAAACACTGTGCGCAAATGCAGAGCGCTTGTGCTGACG
>JBLHNZ010000062.1:0-13370 GCA_047623245.1 Oceanicoccus sp.
GAGAATTGTATCCAGTAATACTGGCTGATTTGGCTGATAGTCGCCCAGCCAGTATTTTCCAATCCAGAAATGAGCCTGAAGGGAGGGTGAGTTAAGCCCTTATTTTGAGTCGCTCATGGAGTTGTTTAAATAAGTGATCTCGTGCTGAATTCAATTGTTCAGCGGCCTCATTATCAGTCATTTCGGCCATAAATGCATCCAGCGCTTTAAAGGTTACTCCTGGCTTTAGATATTGACTGGCTCGTGGCAGTGACCGGAATTTTTCATAGGGCGTCATCATATCTTCGTAGAGGTATTTCTTTTTCTGTTTGCCTTTGTTGTCGGTGATGGTGGTGGGGAAGTAGCAGGGTCGATGGAAGTTAACGTATCGGTAGACTTGATCGCTATTTAACGCAGTAAAATCAGCAGCGTATTGCTGAGGTATATGCGCATAGCCATAGAGTTTGCGGATGACGGAACCATTTTTACTTTCAACTAAACCGTTGTCGTTACTGTGGCGAGGGCGTGATTTAGTGAATTCGATATGCAGCTTTTCCAGTAGTTCTGCCACGGTATAATTGATGTATTCACTGCCGTTATCGGCATGAAAACCTCTTATTTTAAAGGGGAATACGGCTAACATGTTTCTTAATGCAGGGAGCATAAATTCCTCGCTAATGCGCTCCAGTGTGACAATCACCTGAAACTGCGTCACCTCATCGACTGCATTGATGTGATAGACGCCTTTACGCTTGTCCTGATCACCTTGATGGACGGAATCAATACGGATGTAGCCGGGTTCATTGTTGGGTGAAGGCTTTCGTCGCTGGCCGATAGGCGCCTTTCTCGGGCGTGTCTTAGTGAGCGTACAACGCTGCCTCTGGTAAGTTTTTGATTGGCGCAAGTTGTAGAGGTGAGAGACTGAAATCTTGGCTAGCTGTTGATATTCCGATTGATGAAAGCGCCTGTAGGCCCGCTCACAAAGTTTTTTCAGTACTGCGCCACTGGGTTGCCCGTGCCGTTCATCCATACTGGCCAGTAAACGTATATCGGCGTCTGTATAGGCGCGCTTAAAGCCGTTGCGCTGCGCCAGCCTTACGCGGACCGTGCCGGTTTGCACGTATTGTTGAATGAGTCGCTTGGCCTGAGCTTGGGAGTATCCTGTCACCTTCATCAAATAGCGGGTGATAATTCCTTTATCAATTTTGCCCAATAACATGTACCGGTATTTCACCAGTGTCTTCTGTATCCAGCGGTAGCGCTCCTGCTTGCTGGTTGCCACATTGAACGCTACGTCCTGCGTGCCTTCCAGAAATCGTCCTACAGCCTCGAGGCTGTCCAGTTGTTCCAGTTTCATGATCGTTTTCATCCCGTGATCATGAACGACATCAAAAGCTATTTCAGGCTCATCTTATAGTGGAAGCACGTGCCCTCGTTTCAGGCTCATCTCATATTGGAAAAGACTAATTATACCAAAATGCGCTATAATAGGTCGCGCATCTAAACAGATAGCTTCTTATGTAGGGGTTTTGACGCAAAGGAAGTTATGTGGTTTTTGAGTATAGAGGCTGTTTCGATAGCCGCAATAACAGGTTGAATTTTACACAGGGTATCTAACGATGAATTTAAAAAGTATGTCTATCGCCATATGTGCGTTAACCGCGACTTCAATGGGCGTTTATGCTGATGACGTTATAGTTTACGGGAATGCAAAATTATCGGTCAACAACTATGACCTAGAAAGTAGCAGTCCCAATAAAGACAACTGGGAATTAGAAAGTAACAATTCTCGTCTAGGTGTTAAAGGTGAGGTCAAAATATCGGATAATTTGACAGCCATTTACCAGTTGGAATATCAGATTTACATTGACGACGGCGACAGCGGCAGTGGCAAAGGCAATGATACGTTTGAACAACGGAATATTTTTGCAGGATTAAAAGGAAATTTCGGAACTATTATTGCCGGAAAACATGATACACCGACAAAAGGCGCGCAGGGAAAAATCGATAGATTTAACGATTTGCCACTGGGAGATATAGGAAACATTTTCGAGGGAGAGAATCGCCAGTCAAACATCGTAATGTACACCACTCCTGATATGGGCAAATTCTCGTTTACCGGTGCAATCGTTCCAGGTGAAGATAGCGGAAGTGGTGGTGATGATGGTCTGGCCGATGGCATTTCAATAGCGCTAAAATATAAAACCGACAATCTGTATTTGGCGTTAGCGGGAGACAGTGATATTGACAGTCGAGACACGGCGCGTTTTGTCGCTGAATATAAAATGGGAACCGCTAAACTGGGATTCATGTATCAGGATGCTGAGCTCGCCGATGCGAGTCCTGTGCAAAAAGAAGACGAAGATGGCTATTTGATTAGTGGTGAATATGGCGTTAACAAAAATGTCGTCCTCAAAGCGCAGTACTCATATAACGAAATTGATACCTTTAACAGCGAAGACGAAAAAACCCAATTAGCTGTAGGCGCCGATTACCAGTTAAGTAAGGCTGCGAAAGTATTCGTCTATTATTCTATGATTGAGACCGATAAAGAAGGCGGCAATGACATCGAAGACTCGACGTTCGCGATAGGATACGATCTGAAATTCTAGATTTAGTTTATCGAGGCAGATGTTATTTTCCCCTCTGCCTTAATTTGATTTTATGCCGCTTGAGGATGCGCAAATACATACGGTATTAAAGGGGCTTTTCCTCATCGCTTACCTGACGATTGGTACCTGTACTTACGCTGAAAAAGCACCAGACTCGATTGCCAGTTTAATTCCCAAGTTGGAGGCATGGGGATTCAACGCGGATCTCTTGCAAATAGTAAGGGAGCATAATAAAACGAACATTAGTCTTTAAGAAATCACAAAAAGAAATGATGTGTGGAAACGTACGACAGGTGTCGACGAGTTAATGGAAAGCATTTTGTCAAATAGTGGCGCGACTGAGTTAAAGAAATTAGAAGCGTCGTTGCCCTTTTTGTTTGAATGCTTTTTGATGGGTAGTAAAGGCGAAAACATATCGATGACGAACAAAACCTCTGATTACTGGCAAGGTGATGAGGAGAAGTTTCAAAAATCTTTTAACAAAGAATTATTAAGAGCGTTTAGATCTATTCTTGTTATCAAATATTATTGATCGACCGACGAGTTCTTTAAGACGTGCCTTCCGTTAAAGTGTTTTCATGCAATGACACGAGATAATGGTACTTTCCTTGATCGAAGGCCATGTGTTCTGAAATACGCTGGGAATCACTAATGACAGGAGCGCTACAGTCTTCAGCGTCTGCTTTGAAATTCAGTTCGACTAGCACCCCGTTGGGATCAAAAACCATGAGTTGCCAAAGGCCAAAACTCTCGATTATATTACCCCACCAAGGGAGGTTCCTTGCAAGAATACCTTGTTGTATTTTACTGAAGCCCAAAGCATGAAAGGCTATATGATCAACCGCCACTTTACCGTTAGCTGAGGTTTGTTGTGGGTTTTCATCTAGTAGAATATGAAGAATTGCCTGCCCGCTATTAGGAGCCTTAAGCCAAATTCCAGGTACTCCCAAATTTGGGCGTGGCGCGAGTTCGAGTCCAATAACATCAATATAGAAACGCTCGGTTATCGTCAAACTTGCTGTGTTAATTGTTATGTGATCAAGTCCTGCTATCACGATAATTTCCCATGTTGATTCGAGTTGGAAGCGATTTTTATTGTGGAAAGAAGTTTTAGAGAGTCCATTTTTCAGTATCCATGCCAGCATTTTTAGTGTTAGTTTACACCTCTCTTAGGAAAGTCGAAAGCGTTGCCGCTCAATCGTAGGGTAAAAACTTCGCTTAAGTGATGGATCATACTCAACGTATTCTTTCGGTGACTAATAAATACAAAGTAGAGGTGGGTATGTCGAATACTCTTTTTGGTAAAAAAATGACGATCTATATTCTTTTAGTATTTGTGTTCGCTATTTTTTCCGCGGGTACTTTTTCAGAAGTTTATGAGTTACGAACGCATACAACTATGTCTGGAAAGCTTGATAATCTACATTCGCGATTTCGTGATCCCACAATACGGATTTTCGAAAAACCGGGTGTCAGATCCTTGAGGTATTGGGTTCTTGTTGATGAGGATAAATCACAAAAACCATTGATGTAGATTCTCGCTCACGATATTCGTGATGCGGCGAGAACTTCCAGGAAGGATTTTTTAGCTGATCTAGAATGGCAAAAAGTATCCATTGAGTCGCAGTTGGATGGCCAGATATTAAAGATACCAGCGGAGTTAATTTTTGTCCGTTGAGCAGACTATTCGAGCCTTAGGTAAAGTTTTCGAAACACGCTAGAGTAAATTTCGTTAAGCATCGGCAAAGAGTGTCTATCTCTAAATATAGTGTGGAAGGTAATGAAATTAGCATCTCAGTTGGAAAAATTGGGTACCGAAACAGCGTTTGAAGTCTCTGCAACTGCGGCGGACTGGGCCGCGAAAGGCCACAAAATTTATCCATTCCATCTCGGCGACATAAATATACCTACACCAAAATCAATAGTGGAAGCGACAAAGAAAGCATTAGGCGACGGATATACGGGCTACTGTCCGGGAGCTGGAATACCGGAGTTAAGAGATGCAATTGCAAAAGATGTTGGTACGAAAAGAGGCGTTAGCTACTGCGCAGAGAATGTTTCTGTGCAGCCAGGAGGAAAACCGGTTATCGGAAAATTCTTGTCGGCAATAATGGATCCGGGGGACGAAGTGTTGTACCCCAACCCCGGTTATCCTATCTATGAGTCTCAGATCGAATTTCAGAACGGTATAGCGGTGCCATACCGTTACATTGAAACCGATTCCCGATTTGAGTTAGACATCAATGCGATTAAAAATGCGATTACAAAAAAAACCTCGGCTATTATTTATAATAATTTTCAGAACCCAAATGGAGCGCAGTCTTCTCGCAAAGAAATGGAAGCGCTTGCCGAGTTGGCTATTCAAAACGATTTATGGGTTCTTAGCGATGATGCCTATTTTGAAATTCAGTATGAGGGCAAGCCAGAATCAATCGTCGACATTCCGGGAATGAAAGATCGGACCGTTATCTTGTATACATGTTCTAAACGGTTTGCGATGACAGGTTGGCGTCTGGGAGCAGCAATAGGGCCAGAGCCGGTTATTGAAGCTATCAACAGGCTCAATGTTAATGCGGAATCTTGCACGACACACTTCATTCAAAAAGGAATGATCGAGGCGATAGGTGGCGGCGATAGTGAGACTAGGGAGATATTGGCCATATTGAGAGAGCGCCGAGATGCAGCAGTGTCTGGTCTAAATGCTATTGATGGGATTTCCCTTCACGCTCCCAACAGCACTTTCTACGTGTTCCCGAATGTTACGTCGATAATGCAAAGAAAAGGCATTGTCGATGTTAATCAATTGATGACTGACGCATTAATTGAGACAAATGTCTCATTTTGTACCAGAAAACACTTTGGGCGCCCCTTGCAAAATGAAGTGAATGACTATGTCCGTTTTGCTTATTCCGGTATTGACGTCGACGACATTCGAGAAGGTCTGTCCAGACTAAAAAAATATTTCGATCGATGAAAATAAAATATTTGGCGAGTTTGATATAAAATGTTGAAGGCTTTCTGTGAAAATGCGTTCGTTACGACCAACTTATGGTGCTCTAAATAGCAGTATCCAATTTAAACCAGTTATAGGGAGAAGGAAATGAGTGACCATTCAGACTCATTTAACGAGGGGCTTGCGCGGGTTCTTGTTGCCGAAATTGACGATTGTATTTCACTAAAATCATGCGAGCGACTATCTGGCGGCGCCAGTCAAGAGACCTACCGATTAGAAATACTTACCACAATCGGAAGTCGTATATTGGCTTTGCGTCGTTCTTCGGCGGGCGGATTTGACGAAACCCCCGAGCCAGGTAAACCCGGACTTTTTGCCGAAGCTCAACTGTTTCGGTTAGCGCGACAAGCCGGGGTGCCAGAACCAGAGGTTTACTACATTCTGCAAGAGTCTGATGGGCTCGGGCAGGGATTTATTATGGAGTGGTTGGATGGCGAGGCTCTGGGCGCGAAAATTGCGCGAGGAAATGAGTTTGCCGCCATTCGGCCCAAGCTCGCTTTTCAATGTGGCGAAACTCTTGCCAGAATTCACAGCATTGATCTGACAGGTGCAGGAATTGACGATTGTGTCCTCGAAATGACGCCGGAAGAGTTTGTGCAGCAAACCTGGGACGGTTATAAGGTGTTCGATTGCGCGCAGCCGATGATCGATTATACCGGGCGTTGGTTAATGCAGAACTTGCCAAAAGTTGATAAACATTGCCTCGTCCACAACGACTTTCGCAATGGTAATATTATGATGTCTCCGGAAACCGGAATTGTTGCAGTTCTCGATTGGGAGTTGGCTCATATTGGTGACCCGATGCGTGATCTGGGCTGGATTTGCACTAATTCATGGCGATTCGGTAAAAGTGAATTTCCCGTTGGTGGCTTTGGTTCAAGAGAAGACTTATTTGCTGGATACGAGTCGGTATCTGGGGTTAAAGTCGATCCGGAGCACGTAAAATTCTGGGAAGTTTTTGGGTCGTTTTGGTGGGCAATCGGATGTTTACGCATGGCCGAACATTATCGGCACGGTCCCGATGCGAGTGTTGAGCGCCCAGCTATCGGGCGTCGCAGTTCTGAATGCCAGATCGATTGTGTTAACCTTCTCATTCCGGGCCCGTTTACTGTCGCTGACCAGGTGCCTTTAACGCTTTCGTCCAATATGCCGAGATCCGACGAATTGCTGACCAGCGTGCGCGACTTTTTGCGCGAAGAAGTGATGTCTGAAGTTAAAGGTCGCACCCATTTCCTGTCTCGCGTTGCCGCCAATTCACTTGATGTGGTCTTACGTGAGCTTGAGTTAGGGCCGGCCGGTAGTGCTCTTGAGCAAGAAGGTTTACAAAGTCTGTTAGGAAGGACGGGTAGCATGGAAGACCTGCGGAGCGAGCTGACCAAGGCTCTTCGTGATTCATCGATGCCGCTTGACCAAGAAGGGCTTGGGAGTTTTCTGCGGCAAAGTGTCGCTTCACAAATAGCGATTGATCAGCCCAAATACTCTGGATACCTTACAGCGTTGAACCGTATCCAAGGCTAGTTTATCCTAGTAAATTAGCGATATCTTGTTGCGTGGTTTTTGACACCTCAATTCGATACTATTCGAGTAGAGGTGCCTAGCGTATCAACAACACTATCTAAAACTGTTCGAATTCTTCCGGAGCTAATAGTTGGCTTCGATGGGTCGTTCTGCAAAAGCGTTAGAATATGATGAATAGTGAAAATGTAACTGGAAAATTTTACGGCTGGAAAATAGTCTTTGCAATACTATTTATTCTTACCTTTGTCTCTGGTTTGAGTTTCTATAACCATGCGGTCATACTTAATGCGCTGTCATTAAAGCCCCAATTTTCCATACAGTCGGTTTCTCTCGCGGTATCGATCTTCTTCCTGAGTGGGGGTTTTGCTGGCTTGTGGGTCGCGAAGCTGTTGCAAGACTTTGATCCCAGATTTTGTATTTGTATTGGCGCCATTTTTTCTGCTGCAGCGCTGACATCACTCGGCTTTGTTGAAAGTATCTGGCAATTGTATTTGGCTTATATTTTTTTTGGTGTGGGATTTTCTGCGTCGGGATTAATTCCCGGTACCACATTAGTGACGCGGTGGTTTCACACAAAACGCGCGATGGCGCTGTCAATTGCATCCACGGGACTCTCGCTGGGTGGCGTTGTCATTACACCGGTATGTGCCTTGTTGGTAGAAACATTTGGCTTGAATAAAGCAGCACCTATTATGGGGGCTATGTACATATTAGGGGTAGTTCCCGTAGCGTTGATATGGCTAAGGCCTCACCCTCAGTACATGGGTCAGCAAGCGGACGGTGTTTTGAAAATGAATGGAGAAAATCGCAAGATTGCGAACACAAAGGCTGCCGTGGCTAGCAACAAGGATGAAAAACCCTTTTCCGATGAAGATGTTCCGCATGATGACGCGCCCAATTTTGACAAGAGCGTATCTTTCAGCGACGCCTATAATGGTAAGTTTTTTTGGTGTCTTAGTGTTTCTTACATTTTCGTAATGATGGCGCAAGTTGGTGGTATTGCTCATCAATATGGTCTTGTCAGGGAGCTAATTACACAGGCACAGTCGGCACTTATTCTCGCAATTCTACCCGTCGCAAGCATCGTAGGGCGGCTAGTCGGAGGATGGGTTATCGAGAAAATGTCCATCCGCATTTTTGCAATTCTAATGATGCTGGGGCAAGTCATCTCTCTCGCTTGTCTGGCTACAGGATTTAGCGTTGTTACTTTGTGTATAGGGCTGGCTCTGTTCGGCGCAACGGTCGGGAATTTGTTGATGCTGCAGCCTTTAATTATTGCAGAGGCCTATGGCATCAAAGATTATGCTCGCATTTTTTCGTTGAGTAATTTATTGACTTCTTTCGGCACAGCTTGTGGGCCGGCGCTGCTAGGGTACATATACGTGGTAAGCGAAAACCAGTACAGTGTGGCTTACGTAGTCGCGGCTCTTGCCGGTCTACTGGGCTTACTATTATTTGTCGGCGGCGGTCGCGTAAAACAAAGTCGACGCGTCAGTCAGATTAGTTTGGAAGGGCAGGCGCATACTGTCAATTGAATTTAATTGGCGCAAGTGGCAGATTTTTTTGCAAAGGTCATTGAGTCAAAGTAGAAATAAATAGTTTCGTTAGTCACAATCGCCTAAACTATTAGGATTCATCGATATATCAAAAAATGCGACTATTTTTTGTTGTAAAAAAGTCGCAAGTCCGTTACTGGGAGAGCAAGAATGAATGTTGATGTCCAAGGCACAGTCGCCCCAGGATTTGATAAAGTAAGAGACGCTTTTGCAGATAATTGGCAAGGGATTGAAGTCGGTGCCTGTTTAAGTGTGTTTCTCGAAGGAGAAAAAATTATAGATCTATGGGGTGGTTACCAGGATCAGGCTTGTACTGAAAAATGGCAAGAAGACACTTTAGTCAACGTATATTCTACGACTAAAGGTTTGGCTTCCGTTGCAGTTGCGAGGCTTGTCGACCAAGGATTACTCGATTATGAAGCACCTATCGTCGACTATTGGCCGGAATTTGGTGCGCAGGGAAAAAGTAAATTGTCCGTTGCCCAGGTATTGTCTCACCTAGGTGGCGTGTGCGGAGTTGACGAAAAAATAGATGTTGCAGATTTATATGACTGGGAAAAAATGACGCGCTTGCTCGCTGCCCAAAAGCCACTATGGGATCTTGGTACCGAGGCGGGTTATCATGCGGTAACCTGGGGGTATTTACCCGGTGAACTGTTCCTGAGAATAACTGGGAAATCGTTGGGTACATATTTTCGTGACGAAATTGCCGCTCCCCTTGGCGCTGACTGTTACATTGGGCTCCCCAAAGAAGAGTTGCAACGTTGTGCGACATTGATAGGTCCAAATCGAGCGAGGTTGCAACCTAAGCCTTCTCACATAGCTCCGATAGTACCGCCACTTTATGCCATAACAATGCTGAATCCATCGATTAAGCCGTATCGGGACGCGAGTTCGGACGAGTGGCGTATGGCCGAGATAGCCGCTGCTAACGGTCAAGCTAATGCTAGAGGTATTGCCACAGTTTACGCAATTATGGCCAATGGCGGCAGTATGAACGGTATTGACTTCATCAGCCCTGAAGGGATCGTCAAAGCTACAAAATTAGAAAAGGAAGATGGAATCGATTTAGTGACCGGAAAGCCTATGCGGAGAGCACGGGGGTTTGTGCTCGGCATTGATGGTAGCTACGGACCGAATAAAAATGCATTTGGTCATGCAGGTGTGGGAGGATCTTTAGGATTCGCTGATGCGGATAAGAAAATTTCATTTGGCTATGCCATGAATCAAATGCAGTCTGATCCTGGATCCACGCCGAGATCTAGATTGTTGGTTGACGCACTTTATGCGAGTCTATAGTGTTTCGTATTTTAGTCTGAGGTTTTTCCTACGCTTGAAAAATCATGAGTCGTCTAGGCGAATAGTAGTATTTTTCTTCATCGTTGTTAAGTAGACAAACATTCAAGTGTTTTGTGCAAACAAGAATAGTTCGTTAATCGTTAGGAGTTAGTCAATGAAATACAAAGCTGGTGATGAAAACCTTCCGCCCGTCATCGCTGCGGTGATTAAAAAGCCGAACCCTGCCAGTATCTATCTTGGTTGGGAGTTTGTGGAAGCTGATGACGAAGCAGGGACCGCAACACTCGCGTTTAACGCGACAGAGCAAGTCTGTAACAAATGGGGTGGTATCCATGGCGGTATGGTATCCGCGATGCTGGACGACGTTCTGTCGGCTTCAATCGGGCTAAAAGTCGACTGGGGTGAAATTATGCCCACATTGGAAATGAAAACGACTTATATATCCGTCGGTAAACTGGGGCGTCTAATAGGTAAAGGGCGATTGATAAAACGTGGTAAGTCTATCGGTTTTGCCGAAGCGTCACTTTACAACGAAGACGGTACTCTGGTTGCGATGGCGAGCTGTACATCGAGCTTTGTTAAATTAAAGAAGAAAGAATAGTTAACAAATATTAATAATTTTTTTGCGTGTATTCGAATGTCGAGTGTAACGATGTCGTGTTAGCCCTGCGCTGTTTCGGCGAGTAATTGGGGATGGTTTTTGACGGACCAGTATCGCAGTGCGGCATCTTAATGCGTTGTCGCACAGTAGTATTTGTTAGGTAGAGCGTATATGCTTTACCATAAATGTACGGCGAGTTTATCTTATTGGCAATAATAATTTATAGACAATGCCTTTAAAGTATTAGCTTGGTAATACCTACACACTATTTTGTCTTGCGTAGTGTTAGCTGTCGATTTTTCCATTTTTCAGTTTCGACGATAACGATAAATCTAATCCGTTTTGGCGAGAATGCCCTAAAAAAATTCACTCGCGCAAGGCTGTTTTGTACACTCGCGCAAGGCTGTTCGTATATATTATTTCATTGGGAGGGAACGTAATGTCTGTAGATTATCAATTCAATGATAACGATGTGATTTCACCTGAGGTTTATAGGCGCTGTGGTCATCCTCACCAAGCTTTTACATGGTTACGCAAAAACGACGCTTTGCGAAAGGTTTATCCGGATGGTTTTGATCCATTTTGGGCGGTGACTAAACACGAACACATTATTGAAATTGAAAAACAACCTGATATTTTTGCGAGCGAACCGAGACCGCTTCTTATGAAGCAAGCGTCGACACCAGAAATGAAAGAAGAGGTCATTGCAGAAATATTCAAACGTCTCGAGGGATCGCCAAAGTTGATTGAAGTTATGATGACCGCGGGTGAGGGTGGTCTAATTCGATCGCTGGTGCAGATGGATCCACCGGATCATCCGAAATATCGAGAACTAACCCAACCTTGGTTTAAACCTTCGAATATTAAGTCGTTAGAAGATCGTCTCTCAATTATAACCGGTGAAATACTGGACAGGATGATGGGTGATGGCTCTGAACGTGAACTGGACTTTGTTCAAGATGTTGCGGTGTGGCCGCCATTGAAACTAATATCAGAATTATTGGGCATACCAGAGGCAGAGGAATGGAGGATTCTAAAACTAACTAACGAACTGTTTGCCGGAGACGATCCTGAAATGAGGCGCGTCGGCGATGATCCTCTTTCTATATTCGACACGATAAAAGATATTTACGATTATTTTGACGTGATTACGGAAGAGCGTAGAGCTAATCCTACCGAAGACCTTGCGTCTTATATAGCCAATGGAAAAATTGAAGGCGAGTATCTACCCTTCAAAGAGCTCATCTCCTACTACACTATCGTTGCAACGGCTGGGCACGATACAACACGCAATGCAATCTCCGGTGGTTTACATGCCCTGTTGAAATTTCCTGATCAGATGCAGCGTTTTAAAGAAATTGTACACGACGATAATGCATTGAAACTAGCTATCGAAGAAATGATCCGGTGGACGACTCCAGTTGCTCAGTTTTCGAGAACTGCAATGGTTGATTGCGAGGTCGGAGGTAACCCGATCAAGAAAGGCGAGTCGCTCGGGCTGTTCTATGCTTCAGCCAATTTTGATGAAGCGGTTTTTGAAAAACCTTTCGATTTCAATATTGAACGTAAGCCCAATCGGCATTTGGCTTTTGGAACAGGCCCGCACCAATGCCTGGGATTAATTCTGGCAAGAATGGAGATGCGACTTTTCTTCAAACAGCTCATTCCAAGAATAGAAATGATGGAGCTAAAAAGCGAGGAGCGCTTACAGGCTAGTTTCGTTCATGGCTTCAAACACATGAATATTCGCTTTAAGTTGCGAGCTTAAGAATAACGTTTTTTGGGACCTAGTGTCGCCATATGAATTGTTCCCGAAAAGATGTAGCTGAAGAAACGATGCCCTGCTAGATCACCACATAATAGGTGGGTATAAAGTGAAGGTAGGTATCGTCCAGCTGCTCCGTGACACAGGTATGCTCAGTATCCGCCAGATATATAGTTTTCTAACTGGTGGATGGTAAATTCTTGCTCGGAGATAATCCGTTTTACAACATCGCCAATAGTAACGATGCCGAGTATCTTTCCGTCTTGTAAAACCGGCAAGTGACGGACACGTTTTGTTGTCATTAATCGCATACAGTCTTCGACAGTGTTTTTGGGTTCGACGTATAATACATTTTTTGTCATCAAATCTCTTACACACGTGTCTTTAGAAAATCGGCCCTTCAATATCAGTTTTCTAGCGTAATCGCGTTCAGTGAAAATACCGATCAACTTCCCTTCCTCAACAACGAGAAGGCCTCCGACGTCTTTTTCTAACATGAGCTCAAGCGCTCGAAAAACCGTGGCTTCGGGGTCGATGGACCACGCGTTACTTCCTTTTTCCTTCAAAAGTTTATCAACAGTTGACATGTCATGTATCCTCCATTTTCAATACTTACCCTATCGATAGCTACAAGTTCTTCTTAGGTGTACTGACTCGATTCTTGTCGGGTAAGGTGAGTGGTCTAGATTCTTATCGATGTAAAACAATAGCTTAGCGAGTTGGTGTGATCGGCGATGAGAAAAAACGGATCTTTTTCAGGTCGTCTTCAACCATTCTCTACTATTTCATAGTAATTCAACTCTTCGAGAAATCAATGTCGAGTGTTAATTTCTTCTTTTTTGTGGATCCCCTAGTGCCTGACCTACTGTAGTGAAATATAAAATTATCGTTAGCTGCGGCTTCACGACTTTAGAAAATGGGCATGACAGAAAAGGTCTTTATGAGCATTCGAGATTAGTGAGTATTGAAAATAGTCAAGATGGAAAAAGGATCAGTGGACATGACAAGGTCTTTAGCGTGGCGCTAA
>JBLHNZ010000063.1:0-13292 GCA_047623245.1 Oceanicoccus sp.
CTCTACTTGTCACAATATGTAGGTCTAATCGATCAGCTAGTTAGTGATCAGCTAAATATCATTCTTCACAGCGACAAATTTCAGAGTCTCGAGTCCCGTTGGCGAGGAGTTGAAAAACTCATTGCTACAGCCAGTGATTACGGCAATATAAAAGTCCGAATGCTGGATGTAAGCTGGAGGGAAGTTACGGTCGACATCGACCGCGCTGCCGAATTCGACCAAAGTGTTTTATTTAATCTCATTTACAGCCAGGAGTTCGGCATTGCTGGTGGTGAACCCTTTGGTGTCTTGTTAGGTGACTATGAAGTCGCTCACCGACCATCGAAGCGGCATCCCTACAACGATATTAATACATTGCAAGGCTTGGCTCAAATCGCCGCTGCTTCTTTTGCTCCTTTCATTTGTGCAGCAGCACCCGAATTATTTGGTTTAGACAGTTTCGAGTCATTGGCCAATCCTTTAGACTTCGATAACATTTTTCGACAACAAGAGTACACTTCCTGGCGAAGTCTACGAGATATCGGTGACACGAGTTTCTTGGCTATAACAATGCCGCGAATTTTGATGCGAAAACCCTATAAAAACAGGGTTCTGTCTGGTAGCGGATTATTATTTAATGAAAATGTCAGTTACAAGGACAGCAGCCGCTATCTTTGGGGGAATGCCTGCTACGCAATTGGTGTGGTGTTGTTGAGAGAGTTCGGTGATGTCGGTTGGTTTTCACATATTCGAGGTGCGCCGCGTGATCACGCTGGTGGTGGCCTTGTTATGGATTTCCCGTGTATTGATCACGATACTGATAGTAGTGGAGTCGCACAAAAAATATTGACCCAAATGATAGTCACCGATACCAAAGAAAGAATGCTCAGCGAACATGGATTTATGTCACTATGTGATTGTTATGATACTCCATTTGCTGCGTTTCTAAACTGTCCGTCGTTGCACAGACCGAAAAAATATAGCACCAAGGCGGCGACGGCGAATGCGCGTTTGGCTGCAATGTTACAGCAAGTACTTTGTGCGTCCCGATTTGCCCATTACATTAAAGTTATGGTGCGCGACAGAATTGGCGCATTTACCACCGCAGTCGACTGTGAGCGTATGTTACAGACTTGGTTGAACACCTATGTCACTGGGCGTGAGGATTTCGATTGGGATGCTATGTCGCGTTACCCGTTGCAATCTGCTAGAGTGCAAGTCCGAGAAATACCGGGAAAACCAGGTAGTTTTAATAGTATTATTCATCTCAAGCCGCAGTACATTGTCGATCAGCTGGTATCGGAACTAAAACTGACAACCGAGCTTGGTCAATCTGGTTTCGGTTCGGTTTGATGAAGGGAGGCAGGGGCCATGGCAGCGATTGATAAGGACAAAAAACTACTGGCACCACTTATTGACCGTTTGAGTGGAGAGGGGAAGACTGTACAAAATATTCCTTCTCATCAAATTCTAAGACAGTTGCGGGAAAGTATTCGCAGAGATCTTGAAAATTTATTTAATACCCGATATCGTTGCTTCTCTCCGTCAGAGCGGCATGTGCATTTGCGTTCGTCCTTAGTGAATTTTGGATTGCCGGATATTTCTACCGTAAATTTGGTCGATCCATCCAGTAGGCAACGTTTCTGCCGTGACGTTGAGGAAGCCATACTTACTTTTGAACCACGAATAAAAAGTGTTCAAGTTTTCGGTGACCAGTCGGTTGATCGTGAAGATCCAACGATTCGTTTTCGGATCGAAGCCAAGTTGCACGCGAACCCTCTGCCCGAAACTATGGTGTTCGATTCTGCGCTTAATCCGGTTAATCACAATATCAATGTCTCCGAGATAGCATAATGAGTGATAAGTTACTTGATCATTATGAAAAAGAATTTGCGTTCCTGCAGGATTCCGCAGCAGAGTTCGCTCGGCAGCATCCTGGAGCAGCGGGTCGCCTGCAGCTATCGGGAGACACGGTTGATGATCCGCTTGTCGGCCGTCTACTTGCTGGCACAGCATATCTTAATGCCCGAATTCAGCAAAAACTTGATGATGAATTCCCCGAGCTTGTCGATGCTATGTTGGATACGCTGTATCCTCACTATAATCGTCCAATACCATCGATGGCTATTGCGCAGTTCAATCCGGAGGATGAGTTAGACTCGCCGGCACATGTTGCAAAAGGTATAGCGCTCGACACAGAAGCGTCCGATGGTAACAGCTGTCGTTTTACAAGCTGTTACCCAGTCGATATACATCCCTTTCAGGTGAACACTGCCACTCTGAATGCCAGACCGTTTATTGCACCCGGTTCAAATAGTATCAAGGGCGCTGGCGCAGTTCTGCGAATATCTCTCAAAGGCTTAACTGATGATTATAGTTTTGGTGAAAAAAAGCCAGAGCGCATACGGTTTTACCTGCGTGGCCAAAGCCAGCACAGTTTCCCCTTATATGATTTGTTATTGACGAAAACGATGAAAATAGCTTTGGCTCGATCAGATAACGATGACAAGCCGATTTTCATTAATAAAGATTGTATTCACCCGGTCGGTTTCGAAGAAGACGAGAATTTGATCCCTTACCCAAGTAATGTTTTTGCGGGATATCGTTTGCTAACAGAGTATTTCGTATTTCCTGAGAAATTTCTGTTTTTGGATATCTGCAATATCGAAGACCATTTGCCCGATGATTTCGGCAATGAACTCAATATGTATATCTACTTGTCCGAAAGTGATGAGGAGCTTGAGCACCACATCTCGGCCAAAACATTTGCACTTGGTTGTACGCCTGTTACTAATTTGTTTCATCAGGAGGCCGATCCCATCCAAATGGATCATGCCGCCTTCGAATATCGTGTTACTCCGGACGCTCGGCGCCCAGAAGGGTTAGAGGTCTATAGTATTGACGCCGTCAATGCGGCTGATACGAATGGTAGAGAATTTGAATACGCCCCCTTCTATGGAGTGAAGCATCGTTTTTCCGACTCAAACCAAGGGACTTATTGGCATTCGCGTCGCACCTCAGTAACAGAGGGCGAGCACCATAATGAAACAGCGTCTGAGCTAGATATTAACCTGGTTGATTTGAACTTTAATCCCTATACAGCGCAGGATCAAACGTTGCAGGTGGATCTGACTTGTTTTAACCGCAATCAACCCAAAAAATTGCCAACCTCGAACAATCAGCCCTGGCTCGTCGAAGTCGATGGCAGCAGCCCGGTTAGCCGGATTATTTGCCTGGTTCCACCCACGGCAACAGTGCGGCCTCCTATCAAAGAACAGGGTTATTGGCGATTAATATCACACTTAAATCTTAATCATCTGTCATTGGGAGACAGCGAAAACGGCTGTGATTCGTTTAAAGAAATTTTGCGGCTCTACGATTTTAATGACTCGCCAAGCACCCGTAAGTTGATAGAATCATTGCGTAGTATGCACACAAAACCGATTGTCGCTCCCATTCAAGTAGATTACACCACGGCCATGTGCAGAGGCACGGAAGTGCGCATCGAGCTTGATTCGATGATGATGACAGGTACTAGCCCGCTGTTATTTGCCTCGGTAATCGAACGATTTTTGGGACTCTATTGTTCATTAAATTCATTTAGCCGCTTGATAGCTACTGTCAGCGGACGAGAAGGGGAGTTGAAGCGATGGCCACCACGCGCCGGCGACAAAGCCTTGCTATAATCGATCAGCTTAGTTCTGAAGCGTGGCGGTTTTCCTTCGTCCAGGCTGTCAGAATCATTGATGCTGCTGTAAACACTAAACATCCGCGCAGTGTTGATTTTGCAGATGAACCGATTGGCGGTTTGACTCCTCCCCATAAGGAATTTGTTCGATTTCGTAATCAGGTATCGCTTGCCTTCAGTGCTTCTGACGTAGCGTCGGTTTCTGCCAAGGAGCTGAGCGTTGGTGAAGTAACGCGTCAATGGCAAATGTCGCTACAATTTATGGGGCTGGCAGGTAGTCACGGGGTGATGCCTCATTACTTCACTGAAATATTATTGCAGAGATTACGCGACAACGATGCAGCCCTCGCAGCGTTTGTTAATATTTTTGAACACCGCAGTATCTCTCTTTTCTATCAGGCGTCCGGAAAATATCGCCTACCTCGGCAATATGAGCGCAATCGGGTTCACAAAGAAAAAAAAGCTGATATATACACTCATATTCTAGCCTCTCTTGCAGGGCTGGGAACCCTTCTACCGGGCGACAAATTACCAGTCCCCAAAGAAGCGTTGTTGGGCTATAGTGGTTTATTCGCCCGGCCGATTCGTTCTGCTAGCGCCTTAAAAGGCTTGTTGCGAGATTACTTTGATCTCGATTCAGAAATCGAGCAGTTTTGCGGACAATGGCAGGATCTACCCGACGATCTCGTCTCTCGGTTGGCTGGCGGAGATGCGGGGATGGGTTGTAATAATCAGCTAGGCTTTAATACCGTAATAGGAAAAAGCTGTTGGCAAATACAAAGTAAATTTCGAATTCAGCTAGCACCTATGAGCTATAAAAGCTTTATGGAGCTAGCACCCGGTGGAAAGAAGTTAAAAGCGCTACAGGGAGTTATTGCTTTTTTTTCCGGGAGTGAATTGGATTATGATATTTCTATAAAACTGCAGAGGGAATACGCACAACCAACTCGTCTCACCCTCGACGTTGATGCTGAGCCGCTCCTTGGTTGGAATACTCCCTTGGGCAATATGAGTGGTGGTGGTCGGGAAATAGAACCGATAGATATATTAGTTTCAAAACATACATTACCGGCCGATGCTGGATTACCCACGGCGGCTTGAGTTATTAATTTTTATATTACAGGAATAAGAATATGTTAAACATAAACCTGAAATCCCTAGTTGATAAAATGTCACCCGTTATGCGCGATGCCCTTGAGGGCGCTGCGGGTCTTTGTTTGGCACAGACGCAATACAATGTAGAAATTGAGCATTGGCTGTTGAAATTGCTGGATAAAAACGATACCGACATGTTTAGCTTGTTAGAAAAACACGAAATTAATCCGGGAACTTTAGCCAAGCAATTGGCCACGACCATCTCTAAGTTTAAATCAGGTAGCAGTCGCCCAGCAGCTTTGTCACCAGCAATTGTTGACGCTGCAAAAAATGCGTGGATGCTAGCTTCGGTCGACTATGGACATGGACAAATCACTTCGGGCCATCTATTAGCGGCACTCCTGCTCGACGAACATCTTCGACGGCAGGCACTCGATGCTTGCGCTGAATTACGCTCCATCGCTCCCGAGTCAATTCGTGAAACTGCTAGGGCTCTCATCGGTACTACCGGTGAGTCCTCCGCCGGTGTCGCATCAGCCGGAATTACCACCGGAGATCCAGACAGTGTAATGGCAAGCAATGCGCCTGCTCTGGATAAATTCACCATCAACTTAACTGAACGGGCTCAAAAAGGTGAGATCGATCCGGTCTTGGGACGCGATGATGAAATACGACAATGTATCGATATACTCACTCGCCGTCGCCAAAACAACCCGATATTCACGGGTGAGGCTGGTGTAGGTAAAACCGCTGTGGTCGAAGGTTTTGCCCTGCGTATCGCAGCTGGTGATGTCCCTGACCCGTTAAAAGGTGTGGTTGTTCGCACCCTCGATCTTGGTCTGCTGCAGGCGGGAGCTAGCGTTAAAGGTGAGTTTGAAAATCGGCTAAAATCAGTCATTGAAGAAGTAAAAGCCTCGCCTGTACCCATTATTATGTTTATCGATGAAGCTCACACGCTCATTGGTGCTGGTGGAAAAGAAGGGCAGGGAGATGCGGCCAATTTATTAAAACCTGCACTGGCGCGCGGAGAACTTCGCACGATTGCCGCAACGACCTGGGCAGAGTATAAGAAATACTTTGAACGTGATCCCGCACTCACGCGCAGATTCCAGGTGGTCAAGGTTGAAGAGCCAGATGAAGACAAAGCCATTGACATGATGCGTGGCATTGCCGATTCTCTGCAAAATCACCACACGGTAAGAATTCTTGACGAAGCGATTATTGCTTCAGTACAGCTATCACATCGCTACATTCCGGGTCGTCAATTACCAGACAAATCTGTCAGTCTATTAGATACCGCCTGTGCCCGTGTAAGCTTAAGTCTCACGGCAACACCCGCACCGGTAGAAGACGCGCGCCGTAATATCACTCTGGCAGAACGTACAATTACCATGTTAGAGCGCGAAAATGCATCGAGCGGTACCCATGATGAACGCATCGCTGAAATGAATGTGGAGAAAGAGGCTGAACAAGGACGCCTAGAGCTACTCGAAGAGCAGTGGCAAAAGGAAAAAGAACTGATCGATCAAATTCGTACCATCCTCCAGCTGATTGATGAGGACTACCATAAACAAGAAGAGAAAATGTCTAGCGATGATCTCTCTGAAAATAAGCAAAAATTGAAGTCACTGGGTGAAGAGCTGAAAGAAGTTCAAGGTGATGCACCGTTGATGCAGGCTAGCGTCGATGAACAGTCCGTTGCTGAAGTAGTGGCAAATTGGACTGGGATTCCCGTTGGTAAAATGGTCGGCGATGAGATCAATGCTGTCATTGATCTCAATAAGGCCATGGCTGAACGTGTCATCGGACAGGATCATGCCCTTGAGGCTGTTGCCCAAGCTATTCGTACGTCGAGAGCTGGCCTTACTGACCCTCGCAAACCCATCGGCGTATTCTTGTTTGTCGGTACCAGTGGTGTTGGTAAAACGGAGACTGCTTTGACCTTAGCCGATATGTTATACGGTGGCGAGCAGAGTATTACCACGATCAATATGTCCGAGTTTAAAGAAGAGCATAAAGTGTCTATGTTGCTTGGTTCGCCTCCTGGCTACGTTGGATACGGTGAAGGCGGCGTGCTGACCGAGGCGGCCCGTAGAAACCCTTATTCTATTATTCTTCTGGATGAAATGGAGAAGGCACATCCTGGAGTGCAGGATATTTTCTACAATCTGTTCGACAAAGGGACTATCAAAGATGGCGAGGGTCGTGATATTGATTTTAAAAACACAGTAATCATAATGACATCCAATGCTGGTGAGGACGCTATTCGCTCGATTATGAGTCAGGTCGAAGAAAAACCAGATCCTGAAGTGTTGCTCGACAGTATCCGTCCCGAACTACTCAAGCAATTTAAGCCCGCATTTTTGGGTCGCACGAATCTCGTTGCTTTCTTCCCGCTTGAAGATGAAAATCTCATGAAAATTGCAGCGATTAATATGCGCCGCATCGAGAAGCGTTTACGTAGTCACTATGGCGCAGGCTTCAGTTACGATGAAGACGTGCTTCTGCACATCGTTGCTCGGTGCCAAGATGCCGATACCGGTGCGCGTAACATCGAGAACATTCTTACCCGTACTATGCTGCCTGAACTCGCTAGTGAATGTTTACAGCGTATGGCTCAGGAAGAGGAAATTTCCAACGTTCATATCGGTGTCAATGAAGAAGGCTTGTTTTCCTACGCCATTAGTTAGCGCAAGATTGCGTTTTACAAAAATTTGATTCACCATAATCTGGCCAGAACAACGGCAAGATCTTGGTGAATTATTCCTACTTTAGGTTTTTCCAATCACAAGGCGAAATCATGTCCAGAGCAACCATTAGTACCGGCGGTATCGACTTTCGTACCTCCGAACGATCGGGAAAGATTAATCGAGATCGAGATACACCCATGCATATTGCCGTGCTTGCGGATTTTAGCGGTCGTAAAAGTCGTAACCAAGAACAGCTCGATTCCCTCAGTGGCCGCAAGGTAATCGAGATTAATCGCGATAATTTCGATGAGGTTTTTTCCAAACTGGATGTACAGCTACAATTGCCCGTTGCAGAGCATGCGCTCGTATTTGAAGAGTTGGACAATTTACATCCTGACTTCATTTACGAGCGCGTCGAACTTTTTGATAAACTACGTGTTCTGCAGCGAAAACTCAAAAAGAAAGGCAGCTTTGACGCCGCCGCAGATGAAATACACGCCTGGACAAGTTATCGTAATGAGCCACAAGTGGATGATGCAATTCCTGAGGGTATAGAAATGCCGTCGAATCTATTGGAAGCGGCTTTGTACGGACATGATATCGCAGAACAACTGGAGAAGGGCCCGCTCGGTAGCATCGATAGTCTTATTAAGGATATTGTCTCACCTTATGTCGAAGCCAAGACTGACCCGCGCCAAGCTGAAATGTTGGCGGCGGTCGATGAGGCAACCAGTGAAACAATGCGGGCGATCATGCACCATAGTGATTTCCAGCAGCTAGAGGCGAGTTGGCGCGGCCTTTATTGGTTACTGCGTCAAATCGAATCCGATAGTAATGTTTGCGTTTATATAATGGATGTTAGTCAAAATGAGCTACGTGCCGATTTGGCTAAATCTGCAGCAGACAGCCATTGTTTTCAGCAATTTGTCGAAGCACGTGGATCTATTGACGATGTCCCGTACGCTGTGATTTTGGGTGATTATCAGCTTCAAAAAACCGGTGATGATGCAAGTCTGGCTTTACAAATGGCGAAGTTAGCTGAGAGTGCAAAGGGTTGTTGGTTGAGTGCTGGTCATGAACAATTGGCAGGCTGCTCTGCGTTAAGCCGCGGGGTCGATTCAGACAACTGGGGCTCCGTTACCGACGAAGAGGATTTGTCCGACGAGGACAGAGAGGCATCTGTTAAATGGCAGCAAATGCGTAGCGACAGCAGCGCGAGCCATTTGGCTCTCGCCGCTCCTCGGTTTTTGCTGCGCCTGCCTTTTGGGAAAAAGACCACATCTGTAGAAAGTTTTGCTTATCAGGAATTGGCTAACGATGGCAGCCACGGTTTTTATCTATGGGGCAACGGTGCATTTTTACTTACAAGTCTATTGATGGAGGGCTACAGTCGAAAAGGTTGGTCTGCTCTGCCGGGACAGTTTACGGAGGTAGAAAATCTACCCCTCCATGTTTACGAGGAAGACGGTGAATCGATGGTAAAGCCCTGTGCTGAAGTATTGCTTACCGATCGATCTGCGGCAGTATTAAACGACGCAGGATTACTGGTTCTCCGTTCGACACGTGATAAAGACCGCATAACAGTGCCTGGCTTCCAGTCGATGGCACATAGTCAGTGTGTTATAGAAGGGTTGTGGTAAAGACTATAATTTCCGCGAGGTGTTGGCGCAGAAAAAAGGCCATACAGCCTCGCTGAAGTTGTCGCTAAATGATTTTCTTAATTATGGCTATGGCTATGGCTATGGCTATGGCTTGTCTCAGGCGTAAGAAAAGCCTATTAAAACTCAGATCTGATATGTCGAAAGGTCTATAGGGGATGTGTGGGCAGTTACCATTTTCCTTTGCGAGATCATGTTCGTGAACTGACCATATACTGCTATTAAAACAGCGCCTCCCCGTATGTACGCACTTAGAAGAATTCTAAAGCCGGCTTGGTGCCTTAATGTTACCTCAACGGCCAATGTCTTTTGGTATACAGGTGAAGGGTGTTAAGAGCCTGTGGCCGAAACAACTTGTCTTAGCGTCTTTCAATAACTTCTTCGTTACATTCTATTCGACTTGACCGGAACCGCCGGATGCTAGGTCAAAACCGATTCGTATAAACAATTGATAATTGTGTGTGATTTCTTCAGGGTCCGCTGCAACTGCGGCTAAAGTGATGCTTGCGGCTACCGCATGAGCATAGAGAAAATCGGGTGGGGGCACTTCCACTTCACCATCATCTGCCATATTGCCTGTGCACCAGTTAGCGGCAGTAGCTACCCACCCTGCAGCGGTTTTATTTTTTGCCAAGGCACTCATCTTTTGAACGGATTGTCTATTAGGTTCGTTTGGTGCCCTTACCCAAAGTTCTGCTGCCTCTATGGCTGCGCAATCAAGTTCAATGGCCTTATCCATGGTTTTTTTTGTGCTCAGGCAAGCCCACCAAATAGCCTCTCTTTTTGGCAAGGCATGAGCTAGCATGGTAACGGCGTCGTGATAATTTTCAGTATCAACAAGTTTTTCAATAGCCAGCATAGGTGAATCATCGGCACTGGCGATATTTTCGCTTTCATCTGATAGCTCAAAATGCTGCAATAACTCGCCAGCAGATTGCGCTTTAACTTTAGGCAGATCGGACATAGGTCATTCCGTATAAATATTCGTCCCACACTGTAACGCTTCCTTATTAAATAGGTGATTTATAGTTAATTAATTTTTACCAGGCTGCCTTTTATATTCATTATCCCGCCAGCCTTCACATCGACCATGCCTCCGCCTTCAAGTTTGGCTGAAGCACTTGCCTTGGCCTCGATCTTGGGGCCTTTCATAGTAATTCCTGAGTTGTCGATAACGATTTTACTGCCGCCAACTTTCAAAGTGATACTCGTTGTTGCACTAATGGTAATCGTTTTCTTGGACTTATAAGTAGAGGCGCCTGTAACGTCAAGTGTGTGGCTGCCGGTAACTTTATCAGTTCGATTCCCCGTCACCTTATCAGTTTGATTGCCCGTCACCTTGCCCGTTTGGTTACCTTTGACCTCAACGGCTTGATTACCTTCGACTTTAACCGTTTGGTTGCCCTTAACATCGACATCTTCTTTGCCGTCTACGGTTCTCTTGCGATCTTTTATGACTTTTAGAGTCTGGTTATTTTTTATTTCTCCAGTCTCATCATTGTGTATTAAGAAGTTATGGTCTTTACCGGCCTCCATGTAAATTTCTTCGTCGCCTTTTTTACCATCAAATCGGAATTCGTTAAACTTTCCACCCTCATCCGTTTTAAATCCACTCTGTGTTTTACTGTATTCCGGTGCTTTATTTTTGGAGTTATAAACTGCGCCGGTAATCAGAGGGCGATCGGGATCGCCTCCGACAAACTCAACAACTACTTCAGAGTCAATACGGGGCACAAATACCGCTCCCTCGCCAGGTCCTGCGTAGTTTTGCATCACGCGCACCCAACAACTCTGTTCGTCTTCATCCCAATAGAATCGAATTTTGACCATTAATTGTGGATCGGAGCTTCCTGGGCTGTCACCGGCTTTCACGTCCAGAACAGTTGCGAGATGAGGGCCGTGGATTCGCATGCGATTGCCGGGAGGAGCTGGATGAACCGGTGTTGTCGACGGGACACAACTGAAATTGTTGGTATATTCTGTGACCGAATTCTTGTCGATGACTTGGTGGTTGACACGCACCAGTAGATATTTTCCCGACTCAGAAGTCAGCGATCTGTGGTCGAGCTCGAAGCGCCCACCTGCCAAAAAGGTACAGCAATTACCACCTCCGGTCGCGATGTCGAACGAAGCTTCCTCGGTTTCCAGTATTAGCTCAGCCGTTTTTTTCTGGGTTATTTTTGCGCCGTAGTCCGGCATTTCTTTGTTTAGTTTGAAAGGTACTGCACTCTCGTGAAAACTTCGCTGATATTTACTGATATTCTTAAGTATTTTGTTTTTCGTTGTAACCTTCGTATTTTGGCCCTTTCCAGCGTCAGACTCAAGATAGCCCGTCAAAGCCAATTTACCTGTATGCATTTGGTACTGTCTTTGCCATTGGGTGACTCGACTTAGTAGAGAACTTCCACCATTATCTGCGTCGTCACATTCAACCTTTTTTTCTGCGCAGTCGACATATTGCGTATTTTTGTCGACGATAATTAGCTCATGTTTACCCGAGCTATGGACGAAGTAATAGCTCAATCCTTCTTCGGCCAATAAACGAGAGAAGAAATCGAAATCAGTTTCTTGATATTGGATGCAATATTCTCGTTTGTCGTTGGCTGCGGCGTTGTATTTGAATTCGACGCCGGCAGGTTTTAACAGATCGCTCACAATATCTTTGGTGGTTTTTCCAGAGTACATTTTACTGGATTGATTAAGCGTTAGAAGCCACAGTGTAGGTACAATAATAGCTGTATACCGACGAACGCCCTCGACCAAACCATAGGCGCTAAACTGGCTAACAATACCGTTAATGTATCGGGTATTCTCTGTATTGTAATGTATAGAGGCCGTCACCTTCTGACCAACCATATCCGCAGCTGCGATGTCCGTTTCTACAGCACGCATTTCAATTGAAAACTGAAATATTTCTGAAATCGCCTCTTCGCCGTATAGGGCTTTGGCTACAAAAATATCTTTTCCTAGCGGAGTGTCGATACGTAGTAGACGATTATGCTGACTTAAAGGGGGCATGGCTATGGATCCACTAAAACGAAGTTGCGGCGCTATGAGCACTCTTCACTACGGTCTAAAGTAATTGCTACGGTGTTTGCAAGAGACGAGAAACAACCAAAAAAATGCGTGTATATTGGTTTTTTCTTGTCTCTAAGCGTGCAGCACCCAACGGTGCCGCAATGGTACGTGACCTTATATCTATTCTTAGAGTGGCTTTCCAGTCACAAGGTCGTAACCAACCTTCATAGTGGTAGCGTCGGCATTATCAACAGCACCCGATACGTATTCGTACTGGATTTTGGTGAAACTTAAAGATATTGATTCAGAAGGTGCGCCTTCTCCACCTGATGAAACACTGTATCCACTCACCAACACGTTTTCAAGCTCGATGGTACAGAACTTATCAAGCTGCTTAGCGCCTGTCTTTACTATTTCGATGACAACTTTAATTCCGGCAGCGCCTGTGACCGACTCGTTCAATAACTTTGCTGAGGAAGTATCCATCATTTTTGATATAGACAATTCGCTAATGCTAGGTCGCGACGCTTCACGGTTAGCAACATTACCTGCTTCCATTGAAATACCGCGTCCGATACCGTATTGAAGAGATTGAATGTTTATCCAGTCCGCATAGCCCTCTGCAGTTACGTTACCCTTTATTGCCAGGTCATTAAAATTCATGTAAATAGCCATGATCTTGTTCTCCAAAATAGAAATTTATTTTTCGTAAGTGCCTCCAAAAAATGGCTCTTACACAGTTGCTAAGGTTGTCCAGTCGACAAACTGGGGACATTAAATCAGGTATTTATCGGCTTGAAAAGACTAATTTTCAGCTTAGTTTTTCTACTCTGGCACCATTTTTTTGAAAAATTGACGGGTTGCCGTCCTTAGTTTTTTTCTGATAATTCGACTCTGGCACCCATTTTTGAATTTTGAAAAGTAGCGCCCTGTAGCGTAGGCCTAACAGCCAATCCACTCTGGCACTATATTTTTTCATTACGTTTATTTTTCTAACGAATTTATCTAGTTCCCAAGTCCACTCTGGCACTATTAAAAAAAATTACTTCCAAAAAAAGAGACGCAGTTCACGAATTTTTTTTGGATAGGAGCTCATTGAGCTTAAACGAGCGCATCGTGAGTCGGTGGGCATGATTTTTTCTCGGGCTTCTCGGGCTTCTCAAT
>JBLHNZ010000064.1:0-13290 GCA_047623245.1 Oceanicoccus sp.
AAGATATTCGGTCTTCGTCGGCTGTTTCGTAGTGTGCGGGATGTGGTTGTTCGGAGGTCAAGTCAGTTTGGCTGGATTCTTCACCGATTGCGGTAAGGCTCATCACTATTCTCTTTTTAATTGTTCTTGGATTGTGATTTTTTCTCGTTCGTTGTTTAAGCTCGAAGGATAAGAGCCAAAAGAACTCAGGATCGTCGTCCTCCATAATCTTGATTTGTGCTTTTTGGAACAAGCGTAAATCGTTGAACGGGACCGTAGCTGCGACTAGTGCAGAATCTATGCTGATATTCGAAGCGACTATTTTTACTCGGTGGCAGAGCGAGAGTGGACTGTATTCCCTTTTATTATCATGAATATTGCGCTTCGACACGATGGTTGATGTGGATAAAATTGATTGACTAACGTAGTATTCAGGACCGGTTCTACGGCTCAGTTGTCGATTGGGTTGCGGTTACGTTTTGTGAATCTTGTCCTGTGAATTTACCGCGTAGATCTGAGCGGTTGGTGGGACGTGAAGAGCATTTAGTTGTAATTTTGTAATTTTTTGATTCGTAAAAGTAGAACAGAGTTCAATGTTTATTTTAGAAAGGTATGTTAAGTTCTTGATTAATATATGAATTTTTTTGTAAATAGTAGTAAAAGAGAGTTATATAACTATGCCAGTTGTCAACGATCCGATAGTCATCAGTGGTGCGGGCTTGTGGAATCCTGAATACACAATTTCTAATGATGAACTCGTGCTTGCGTATAACGGTTACGCAGAGAAATATAATGCGGAAAACTCCATTGGCATTGAGAGCGGAGACGTCGAAGCTAAGCCTCTGTCGAGTGCTGAATTCATAAACAAGGCTTCGGGAATTAATAACCGTTATGTTTATAGGAAGGAAGGCGTTCTCGATATTGACCGAATGAGGCCAATCTTGGAGGTACGAAGCAATGATGTGGTGTCGCACCAGGCAGAAATGGCTGTCAATGCTGCGCTAAAAGCGCTCGCGGCCGCGAACAAAAAACCTGAGGACGTCGACGTGGTCATCGTCGCTTGTGCATACACTCAGCGATCTTATCCTGCGATAGCCATTGAAGTACAAGCCGAGCTAGGCATTAAAGGTTTTGGTTTTGATATGTTGGTCGCTTGTTCGGCAGCAACTTTCGCTCTGCAGAGGGCTTATGAAATGGTTGTAGCGGGTACCGCAAAATGCGTTTTAGCAATAAATCCCGAACTGACTTCGCCTCAAAATAACTGGCGCGATCGCGATAGTCACTTCATTTTTGGAGACGTCGCCACCGCGACGATTGTAGAGCGCGCGAGCTCCTGTCAGTCTGAGCACAGTTATGAAATTTTGGATACAAAAGCAGTTACCTCCTTTTCCAATAATATACGTTCAAATTTTGGCTACACCTCTTATGTCGACGACACAGACCCCTACGGTGAAGATAAGTTTTTTATCCAAAATGGCAGAAAAGTCTTTAAAGAAGTTTGCCCGATGGCAGCTGAGCATATTTCAAGCCAGATAGAGTCACTGGGCATGACCACAGGTGACATAACTCGGTGGTGGTTGCATCAGGCCAATATTAATATGAATTCCTTAATCGTTAAGCGCTTACTTGGGCGTTCGGCGACCGCGGAAGAGGCTCCGATTGTGTTGGATCAATACGCAAATACGGCTTCGGCTGGGTCTTTGATAGCATTTAACCTTCATCATGAAGACTTAAAGTCTGGAGACACGGGGGTCATTTGTTCTTTCGGTGCAGGTTATTCAATTGGTAGTTTGGTCATACGTAAAAGGTAAATGAAGATACTGTCAGGGATAGTCCTTTAATGTAGTTAATTTTTGAAGCAGTTTTTTGTCTTTCTCTCAAATTTTTACCATAAGCGAATAAGGAAGACCATTTTTCCTCATTCGACCCTATTTCCCTAATCAGGTGTGCGAAGTTTTTTTTGTCACAAATAAATAGCTTCGCTTGCTCGACGTACATTTCAATTTTCGGCGGTATCTGATTTTTTAGTTAACGCCTCGAAAAAATGTACGCGATTTCGATGTCGCCAATGCACGGCAGATCGCTCGCGAAGATCTAAAAATTTCGTCACATAAAATCTCCCATATATTGATGTTTACAGAGTGCCAACAGTTGGCCCACTTCATGCTTATACATTATATATCCGCCCCAATAGCCTAAATATAGTCAATTACACGTCAATATTTATGAGTATTGGGAAGGTCTTCTCACTAATTATGTCGGTTGTTTGACGTCATTGAATAGATGGATTGCGACGAAAAGTTATGAGTACTGGAAAAGTAGAAGGAGTGAAAAGCGATGATTACAGGTCGAGTTGATGTGAATAACCTTTTGACGCAAATGCGTGAAATGAAGACGCAAGCAAGTGCCGGTAGGGAAATTCAGCCGCGTTCTGACATAGAATCGGCCGTTGGAGTAAAGCCGGGTAGTAGTGTGGGAGCTTCCAATTCTGTCCCCGGTTTTAATGAGATGTTTTCGAATGCAATTAATTCTGTCAATCATACTCAAAAGACGTCGGGGGCTTTAGCCAACGCTTATGAGTTAGGCGACCCATCTGTCAGCTTGTCGCAAGTCATGGTTGCGTCACAAAAGTCGAGCGTATCCTTTCAGGCGATGACCCAAGTTCGAAACAAGCTTGTAGAAGCCTATCAATCTGTGATGAATATGCCGATTTAAACGATTGTCTCGGTAAATGTCATTGAGTCATGTTGGTAAAAAAAATATACATATGATTATTGCGCAAAAACGCGGTAGCTAATTAAGAGGTTTTACGATGGCAGCTTTACCTGCAGAAGCCGGAGAAGGAGCCCCGGTATCACGCCAAAGTGATTTATTTGAAGGTTTAGGAGGGCTCGGTATTCTTCGGCAAGCCGGGCTTATGATCGGCCTTGCTGCCAGTATTGCTATTGGCTTTGCAGTTGTCTTATGGTCGCAGGAAGAAGACTTCTTGCCTTTATACACCAATTTGGACCAGATGGACCCGACCGACGTTTTAAATACCCTCGAATCAAACCAAATTTTGTACAAGGTTGATCCTAAAACGGGTGCGCTACTCGTTGAGGCTAATCAAATTTACGATGCTCGCCTAAAGCTTGCCGGTGCGGGTATTTCCCCCGATGGTAGCTTTGGTTTGGAAATGCTCGACAAGGAACAGCCTCTTGGAACGAGTCAGTTCATGGAGAACGCCCGGTTTAAGCGAGGACTGGAAGGCGAATTAGCCAGAACTATTTCAAGCATCCGGTCCGTCAGAAGTGCACGCGTACATTTAGCCATTCCAAAATCTTCGGCCTTCATCCGCGATAAGCGCAAACCATCGGCGTCAGTTTTTCTGTCTTTGTACAACGGAGGGGGTGTTAAAGGCGATCAAGTTAGAGCCATCGCGAATTTGGTGTCTTCTAGCATTCCTGAGCTACCTCTGGAAGGTGTCACCGTTGTTGATCAGCATGGAAACCTGTTGTCAAATTTTGAAGTTGACGAAGAATTAGCGGCGGCGAACAAGCAATTGGACTACAGTCAACAATATGAATCGCGATTAGTGCAGCGCATTAGTTCAATATTAGAGCCTGTTCTTGGTTCCGACGGTTTTCGTGCTGAAGTGAGCGTAGATATCGACTTTACTAAAGTCGAACAAACTGATGAATTGTTTAATCCCGATTTGCCCGCTATTCGAAGTGAGCAAACCGTTGAAGAAAACCGATTCAGCGGAGGTGCTGGTGGCGTCCCAGGCGCTTTAAGTAATCAACCTCCAGTACCTGGTTCCACCGCTGCACAGGGCGGGGCTGCTGAAGGCGGCGCGGGAGATAATAGTCGACGTCAATCTGTTCGCAACTACGAACTGGACCGAACTATTAGCCATACACAGCACCAGGTTGGCCGTTTACGCCGTTTAACCGTGGCCGTGTTAGTCGACAATACGGTGACTATTAGTGCCGAAAATGGCGAGTCTTCTTCGGTTCCCATCGATCCAGTAGTTCTAGGTCGATTGACGACATTGATAAAAGACACAGTAGGATACGACGCCGCTCGAGGTGACAGTGTTAATATTATTAACTCCGCGTTTATTCCTAAGCCTGTTGTAGAGCAGTTACCAATTGAAGAAACACCGATCTGGCAGGAACCTTGGGTTCTGAGTGTTGCAAAACAGGTATTCGGAGGTTTGTTCGTTCTATTCATCGTTTTTGGCCTCCTGAGGCCTGTTATGCGCAGCTTAACGGATAACGCGCAAGACATCCGTGAAATGGAGGCTCAGCGCACACTGGGTGAGCTGTCTGGTGATTTAGGTGGAGAATTCGGAGATGAAACGGTAACATTGTCGGGAGGGGAGAATTTGATGTTGACCGGCCCCAATGAATCGTTTGATCAACAAGTTAACGCCGTAAAAGGTTTAGTCGCTGAAGATGCAGGTAGGGTGGCGCAAGTGGTGAAAAAATGGGTAGCAGCTGGTGAGTGATGGAGATAAAAGTAAACTAAATATACCTATGCTAGATCAGGCTGCGATCTTGTTGATGTCGTTGGGAGAAAAAGAAGCGGCAGAGGTACTGAAGCATTTGGGCCCGAAAGAAGTCCAGAGAATCGGAACCGCGATGACTACCCTGGAAAATGTGCCTCAAGATCATGTGGAACTGGTAATGACCAATTTTCTAGATGATGTTAGGCAAAGTACTGGCCTAGGTGTTGGGTCAGATGGGTATATCCGCAATATGCTAGTTGCTGCACTGGGTGAAGACAAGGCCGGCTCACTGGTTGACCGAATTCTTTTAGGGGGTAATACAAGTGGCTTAGATACCTTAAAATGGATGGATCCTCGCTCAGTAGCCGATATTATTCGCAACGAACATCCTCAAATTCAAGCTATAGTTATTGCTTATCTGGATGGCGACCAAGCAGCCGAGGTGCTAACAAATTTACCAGAAAAAGTACGTATGGATGTTGTCATGCGAGTGGCAGCCCTCGATACGGTCCAGCCCTCGGCATTGCAAGAATTAAACAACATTCTGGAAAAACAATTTTCCGGCACATCGGGGTCACAAAGCAAAGATATGGGCGGTACCAAAGTTGCTGCCGAGATAATGAATAATTTGGATAGCAGCATCGAAAGCGAATTGATGGAATCAATTAAGGAGGTCGATGAAGATCTTGGAAACACGATCCAGGATCTTATGTTCATATTTGACAACCTTAAAAGTGTCGACGATCGAGGTATTCAGGCTCTTCTTCGAGAAGTTTCATCAGATATGCTTATTCTGGCTCTGAAGGCGGCCGACGAGGAACTTCAAGACAAAATCTTTAACAATATGTCTAAGCGAGCTGCGGAGCTGCTTCGTGACGATCTCGAAGCCAGTGGTCCGGCTAAGCTTAGTGAGGTTGAAGGTGCTCAGAAAGAAATTCTTATTATTGCCAGACGTATGGCTGATGCCGGCGAGATTGTGCTCGGCGGAACCGGAGAGGAAATGTTGTAAAAAATGGCTAATTTTAGTAGTAGAATTCCAGCTAAGGAATCGACAGCATTTACGACATGGCAAGCGCCTGAAGTTAAAGACGGTCAAGTTATTCACGCTGAAAAACTAAAGGAGAGAGGTCCGCGTGGGGAGCTCGTTAACGTAGGTAAGAACGACGTCATATATAATAAAATGACGGTTGCTCAATTGGACGAAATTACTCTTCAGGCTTATAAAGACGTTCAGAAAAAAGCGTACCAGGAGGGTTTTCAAAAGGGTCAACAAGACGGATATCTCGCGGGCGAAAAAGCGGCAGAAAAAGACATTAAGAAACAAACCGATTCACTAAAGAATAGTATTGAGGCGTTGACGCATTTTTTGGCAGGCCAGGATAATGAAGTAGAACAGGCATTGGTTAACGTTGCGACCTGTATAGCAAGCTCAATTTTACGGCGCGAATTGTCAATTGATTCCACCCATATTGAACACGTGGTTGCCGAAGCAGTGGCTATGCTGCCAATGGATGTTCAAAACATATCGGTTTTCCTCAATCAAGACGATTTAGCGCTGTTAAAAGACAATGCTTATATCCCTGAGGAGTGGAAGTTGCAACTCGACCCGAGTATGAATGCTGGGGGGTGTCGGGTTGTCACGCGACAGAGTGTCGTAGATTACACATTGGAAGAACAATTTCAGCAAACGGTAACTGCATTAGTAGAAAACCGCTATGCCGAGCTCGCGGCAGATAAAAAACAGCTTGCTAATAGCAATGATAGAGCGGATACCCTTTCCCCGAAAAATGGTTAGCTAAATGAGTATTCCTCGCAAGTCATTTGTCGACCGATTGGCAAACTATCAGCCCACAGACTCTGTACAAACAGCGCCACAAATCTCGGGTAAGTTGGTACGTGTTGTCGGCATGACCCTCGAAGTGGTAGGGCTTGAACTATCAATTGGTAGTCGTTGTCTTGTTATCAACAAGAATCAAGCATCTGTTGAAGCTGAGGTTGTGGGTTTTGCAGAAAATAAGTTATTTTTAATGCCAATAAACAAAGTTGCCGGGTTGCGTCCCGGTCTTCAGGTTATCCCGGTAGAAGGTGACGATAGTATTGCCGTAGGAGAACAGTTGTTGGGCCGCGTTATAGACGGCGCCGGACGCCCTCTTGATAACCTTGGTCCGCTTGGCTGCGATACTTGCATTAAAATGCAGGTAGAATCGATCAATCCACTGGATAGAAAACCCATCTACCGACCGATGGATGTTGGCATTCGGGCAATCAACTCGATGTTAACCGTCGGCCGTGGGCAACGTTTAGGGCTGTTTGCTGGCAGCGGGGTAGGAAAAAGTGTCCTGCTGGGCATGATGACCAAGTTTACCGAAGCGGACATTGTCGTGGTCGGCTTAATTGGTGAGCGGGGGAGGGAGGTTAAAGAGTTTATAGAGCAAGTACTGGACAAAGAGGGGTTGTCGCGGTCAATTGTCGTTGCATCTCCTGCAGACGATGAGCCTCTCATGAGAATGAGGGCAGCCATGTTATCAACGCGTATTGCCGAACATTTTCGCGATCAAGGAAAACATGTTTTATTGTTGATGGATTCATTGACGCGCTATGCTCAGGCGCAAAGAGAAATTGCCTTATCGATCGGCGAGCCACCAGCTACAAAAGGCTATCCTCCCTCGGTGTTTGCTAAAATACCGCAACTCGTAGAACGTGCAGGTAATGACGCGGATGGGGACGGCTCTATCACCGCGTTTTATACTGTCCTGACTGAAGGCGACGACCTACAGGACCCTGTCGCGGACGCAGCACGAGCGATTCTTGACGGGCATATTGTTTTGTCGCGGGATCTTGCTGACGAAGGACATTACCCAGCGATAAATATTGAAGGATCGATAAGTCGAGTGATGCCAAACATTGTGAGCGAAGAGCATCTCGCATCGGCTCAAAAACTGCGTCAAATGTATTCGCGTTACCAGCAGAGCCGCGATTTGATTAGCGTAGGCGCCTACGTTACGGGTAGTGACCGTGATACCGATATGGCAATAGAAAAGATTCCTGCAATTCGGAATTTTCTCACTCAGGGTTTAAAGGAGGCAATCAATTTTTCGACGAGCGTTTTACAGTTACAGCATGTTGTAAGTCCGAATCAGGAGTTGCCTTTAGATGGGAATGAAAGATATCCGTCGGTTGCAAAATAAGGAATTTCCGTGAAAAAACCTTCGCAGCGGCTGCAAACCGTGTTGACCCTCGCGAAACTTCGAGAGAAATTAGCCGCAGAAAATTTGGCCAATAAAATTCGGGCTGCTATGGCGCAAAAGCAACAAATCGAACAGTTAAGATCGTTCCAAGAAGAATATAATAGTCAATTTAGAACCCTCAGTGAAAACGGCGCAACTCCGCAACAACTCAAAAATTTTCAAAACTTTTACGGCAATCTCGAACAAGCCGTCGATTCGTCGGAACAACAACATGTTAACAGTGAAGACCAGCAAGAAATTGCGCGCAAGAACTGGATATTTCACTATTCCAAGCAAAAAAACATGGAAAGTCTTATTGAGCGAAAGCATCAATTGGAAGAAAAAGAAGTGGAGAAAATGCAGCAGCGTGAATACGATGATCGAAAACCTTATAAACCGATTGGCTAAAACCAAATATAATTAGTGATTTTTTTTGGCTATGGTCTATCCTAGCACTATAGAAGGTTCTGGTTACTTGAGATTTTTTTGGCTGAACTGACCCTTTTGAGTTAGAGATATATAAAAATGTTTGGAGGTTAGCAGTAGGGCAGAGATTTATTACCGGTCTGCACAGTGATTGTGTTTGTATGCGTTGTTGGCACGCCAAAAATCACGTAGTGCCGATCCGATACGGTTCCTACCCAATTGTAAATAGTTTGATTTTTCATACTAATGGAGACTACCTATGTCGATTACATCAACCTCTTCGCCAGATGGTTCTGAAGTAACAGTTTTTATTGAAGGACGTTTTGATTTTAGTTCTCATCAGGTTTTTAGAAAGGCCTATGAGAACCTCGATGTAGCTCCTGAATTTTATATTGTAGATATGAGTGCTACGAGTTATCTCGACAGTTCTGCGCTGGGAATGCTTTTGTTGTTGAGGGACTATGCTGGTGGAGATTCAGCAAAGATAACTATTCTTAACTGCAATGAGGATGTCAAGAAGATCCTTGCGATCTCAAATTTCGAACAACTTTTCACGATCAAATAAACCCTACCATGCTGTTTGTTTACTATCTTGTTTGTGGACATATATAGCGGATGTCCAGAGTTCAAATATGGTGAATAATACTCCAGTAATTGGGAGAACTAAAACAAAAATATTGATTGCGGATGACAGTGCTACGGACCGATTGTTGTTGAAAGCGATCTTGGTAAAGCAAGGTCATGAGGTTATTGATGTAGTCGATGGTTTGGATGCAGTAACAGTATTTCAGCGCGATCGCCCGGAAATTGTATTACTTGATGCGCTTATGCCGAACATGGACGGATTTGAAGCGGCAGAAAAAATAAAGGATTTAGCCGGCGAAGATTTTATTCCAATAATCTTTTTGACTTCATTACAAGAAGCCGACTCTCTTGCTCGTTGCCTTGATGCTGGCGGTGACGATTTTCTGACAAAACCCTATAATTCCGTTATTTTACAAGCAAAAATAAATGCATTTATTCGTATGCGTGAGATGCACTCGACGGTACAGAAACAGCGCGATGAGATAGCAATTCATAACTCTCATTTGTTACATCAGCAGGATGTGGCGAAAAGGATTTTTGACCGGATTGCTCATGCCGACTGTCTTGAAGCTCCTAATATTAAATACACACTTTCCCCTATCGCCGTCTTTAATGGTGATGTGCTCTTAGCAGGTGTCAATCCTGCTGGAAAATTGACTATATTGCTAGGCGACTTTACCGGACATGGATTGCACGCTGCTATTGGCGCGATGCCTCTGGCAGAAACGTTTTATACAATGCTGGAAAAAGGGTTTTCGCTACGTGAGATAATTAGGGAAATTAACTTAAAGCTATACGAGTTCTTGCCGGTAGAAGTTTTTTGTTGCGCATTGTTTGCAGAAATAGACTTTACCAACGGTACCGTGAAGGCATGGAATAGCGGATTGCCAGATTGTATTATTTACTCGCCCTCTAATAAAAAAATTGTTCGTTTGGTGTCTAGCCATATTCCGTTGGGGATAAGCTCAACGGCAAATCTTGACTGCACAATTATGAATTATGAAGTAAATCCTGGTGACCGTGTGTATGCATGGTCAGACGGAATTCACGAAGCTCGGAACTCCAAGGACGAGATGTTCGGCGAGCAGCGTTTATTGTCGGTATTTAATAATAATATAGATGAAGAGAGTTTGTTCTGTGATGTTAATGACGCGGTGAATGAGTTTGTCGGCGAGGAGGAGGCTGGTGATGATATTTCAATAGTGGAAGTTACGATTGTTAAACCGAAAGATTTTGAAGTCCTTGCAACGGAAGTGCACCCCGAGTTTGAGGATGGACCCAATGACTGGAGCTTCAGTTACGAATTGAGGCAGGATACTCTGAGGGATTTTGATCCTTTACCATTGTTACTACAAATATTACTCCAAGTTCCGAGCCTACGGCGTTTCGGAGGACAGATATTTACAATATTAGCTGAGCTCTATGCGAATGCTTTAGATCATGGTGTATTAGGTCTGAGTTCATCGATTAAGATCTCTCCAGGAGGGTTTGCTGAATATTATCGGCAAAGGGAGTACAGACTCGCAGCTTTAACGGAGGGCGCGGTATTGTTTGACCTTAGCTACAAAGGTGATGGTAATGGTGGGTGCTTGAGTATCGACGTAACCGATAGCGGTGCGGGTTTTAACCATTCTAAAATGCTGAATAAAGAAATTGTAGAGAAAAAAGTAGCTGGGCGCGGTATTTTTTTAGTTCGTTCTTTATGCAAATCAATTGAATATTCAGACACGGGCAATAAAGTCTGTGCTATCTTTGTTTGGGGAAGTGCTGACATTTAGCAGCCGTCGGTGTCATAGTACAAAAAATTTATATAACGGAGGGCGATACATGTCTGTCTATGGTCAGCATCTTGATCTTGAGGTAGTTAAAGAACTCAAGGATGTCATGGGAGACGAGTTTTCTTTGCTAGTTGAGACCTTTGTTACTGATAGCGCAATGCGCATAGCGGCTATTAACGAGGCAGTTTCATCAGGTAGTCCAGACAGTATTCGGCGTGCGGCTCATAGTTTTAAGGGCAGCGCTAGTAATATGGGAGCTGTTCATCTGGCTAAGCTATGCGGTTCTATGGAAGAACGCGGTCGTTCTGGAGAAACAGAGGGTATTGAGCAGTTGGCTCAAGATATTTCCAGTACATATCTCGACGTCCAACAGGCATTAGAGGAAGTTTAAAGTGCGATTGGTTGGTCGCATCGTAAGATATTCATTATTAAGCATCTACTGCCTATTCGTTAGGTGTCTTGTGCCTGTGAAGTTGGCCATTTTTTTGCATTGATCTCCCTATTAACGTCGTAGAGCCGATACCGGTTAGGAGAGTCTAATGGCAATAGCAGGGCAAACTATCGCTACCACAGCGCCATCAAGTACAAGTCAAAATCCGTCATCAGTCAATTCATTAGAGCCAGATTCACTGTCGAGCGATAATGATAAGCAATTGAAAAATAATGATTTTTCTTCTGTTCTCAGCGAACAAGTGAAAACCGAGTCTAAAGCAAAAGTGAGTAAGTCAGTCGGTTCAACTGAAGAAGCTGTTCAGGAAGAACATCCTGCGGAAACGGCAGTTCACGCGTCATCTGTCGTTGCTAATACAACTTCCAAAATGCTTCACAGCGGCAATGTTTTGCCTTCTATTACCGTCGCGTTGCCGGTTTTGGAAGGCGGTGAAGTCGCAGTCGCCACGACAGCGGGTGACGGGGTTTCTACCAATGCTGAGGCGCCCGCGAAGACAGTTGAGGTTGCGATAAAGGATCTTGTCGATAATTCAAAAAATGGTTTGGAGCATCCTGGTGTTAAGCGGGGCGAAACTGGCTCTTCACAAATACCGTTGGATGGTGAGAAAGTGGTAGGGGTCACGCCAGTCGAGCCAGCCCTAACCACGGAGAAAATATCTAACTCTGAAAAAGACGTAAATGCCGAAACATTAATTTTGAAGAGCGTCAAAGTAGCAGGCGTTGGTTTAGACGCCATTGGCTTGGAAGTAAGCTCAACGAAGCCGGGAAATATTTCTGATTTTAAGGTGCTGGCAGCGACCGCGACAGCAGCGACGGCCACGACAGCAGCGACGGCCACGACGGCAGCTATGGTGAAAGCCGAAGGTCCTCCCAATAATGTCGTTCCAGTGTCTTTGAATGTTGGTTTGGGAAGCGTTGACGAAAGCAGTGAAGATATTGCGTTGGTAAAATCGCTTATTCAGGCAAGTTCTGGTGATGTGAAAGTTTCCGTTACGAGTAGCAGATCAAATACGTTGACGCCACCACCTAATTCGAACGCCATGCCTCCTTCGGCTAATACGGCCCCTGGAGTGCAGACGCCGATCTCAGGAGAGGTTTCTGAAGGGAGTTTGATCTTGAATTCTCCATCGGCCTCAGCCACTCAGAATTTTACAGCTCAATTAGCGGCACAATTTCAAATAAAGACGCAACTGGCTACTGCGGGTAGCAAGGTCGCTGAGAAGTCTCTAGAGATAGCTTCTGTTGCTGGTTTGGACACTGGAGCTACTGCCCCTCTATCATCAACAAATACATTTACCGCATTAACGGATTTGTCAATGGCTTACAAACAGCCACTAAATACCGTCGCGCAAGTTGTAGTGCCGATCGAAGTTGGAAAACCGGGTTGGAGTGAAGGCGTAATGGCTAAGGTAATGTGGATGAGTTCACAGCAAATTAGTAAGGCCGAAATTGCGTTGGACCCTCCGGAGTTGGGTCCGTTACAGGTGAGAATTTCGACGCAATCTGATCAGACGAGTGTGGTCTTTACCAGTAGCCATGGAGCAGTACGTGATGCTCTAGATCAAGGGCTGCCGAGGCTGCGAGAAATGATGGAAAACCAAGGTCTGGATTTAGCTGACGTCGATGTATCCGATCAACGTAATTTCGGGCGCGAATCACATGGCGAAGACGATTCAAGGATGTTGCACGGCGAGGATGGAATGTCTGATGAATCTAATGAAAAAAGTGGTTTAATCGCGGACAATCTCGTAAATCAAGCGAGTGTTGGCCTCGTTGACCATTATGTCTGATTGCGGTTAATAAGATTACTAGCAATAGTGTGTACTAAATTCTGGTGGTTGATCGAAATTTAGCCGCCACACATGCCTCTTTATTATCGATCATCTTTGTTATTGGCTAATTGCTAAACGATAATAGACTGTCATTTTTCAGGATATTATCGCTACTGCATACTAGACGATCTTCAAACATTGACTCTCTATCCATTTATCCCTTTATTATCCCGTATATTTAAGTCTGTAGCGGACGACAAAACATTGTTGTCTACTGGAAGTTCTTGTAACCTATCGCTGTTCTTGAAAAATAAATTTATCCTGCTGGCATCACTTTTGCTAGGTGTGATGATAGCTGCACGATAATGACGGGATTTTGGCATGGCAGACGACATAGACGAAGATGGAAAAGACCAAGCGGGTACGGAACCTGCGGGTGGAAGCAAAAAAAAGCTAATAATTATCATCATTGGGGCTTTGTTAGTCATTGGCGCGGCGGTCGGGGGCACCTTGTTTATACTGGGTTTTTTTGACGGAGATAGCTCGGGAGATGAAGACGTTGCAGAAGTCGTCGATGAAAATGT
>JBLHNZ010000065.1:0-13222 GCA_047623245.1 Oceanicoccus sp.
GCAGGTTACGAGTAGTGTTTAAGCCGATTGCGTCCTGTAGTTTTAGCTTGGTATAACGCCGAATCGGTACTGGATATTATCTTTTTCAAGCTAATGTCGTGATCTTGTAGTGGGGCTAATCCAATACTGACTGTGACTTTAATGTCAGATTTCGGAGTTCGGATCACAAGCTCTTCGATGGTCTTGAGTAGGCGTCAGCCATGTGGATTCCGTCTTCATGCAATGTTTCTGCCAGTATGACAGAAAACTCTTCACCTCCGATGCGACGGACAATATCTGTTTCACGTAAGACCTTTGATATGACGCTGGCTATTTCTTTGAGGGCGATATCGCCAGCGTGATGTCCCCAAGTATCATTGCTTACTTTCAAGTTATCAATATCGATAATGGCAATAACAAATGAGCGTTGATATCGCCGAGCCTGTGCATCAACAACATCGGTATATTCAAAAAATGCGCGGCGATTGCTGAGGCCCGTAAGCGTGTCTGTACGAGCTTGTTGTTCCGCAATTTTCTTCGCTGCGAGCAACTGAAATTCAGTCTGCTTGTAGGATGCCCATATGAGACCGAAGCTCGAGCCGATTGCCGTGGACATAGCAACAAAGAGGTCGAGATAATCAATCATGGCGATTTGCGTTGAAAAAGATGGTACGGCTTCAACGAGAGGCCTGGCGAACAATTTCAGTAATTGGAACAACATAAATCCAACAAACATGTATCCGAGTATTTTGCACCCTGGTATGAGATTAGGGCGTTTTTCAGCCATAAGGTCCTTTGCCGTTACAGCACATATCGCCGCGAAAACGATGGAGTTTGTCGTCGCTATAGCAAAGATGTTTTGTCCGGCAACAACAAAATAGTACGTGCACGAAACCGCAAAAATGAAGACGGATATTTCAAAACGATAAAGGGGGTTAAGACCTTGCAGGCGTCGCGTTGATCGTGCGGCAAACAAAACGATAATAATGAAAAACGAAATCCCATAGTAAATAAGATCGTAGTCGTACGTATAAGTGCCCAGGGCAGACAACATCGCACTAATCGCGCCATCTCCTGTTGCTAGTCCTGCAAACCTAGTCTTGGAAAACCAGAAGATCATCAATACGCAAGACATGATGGTTTCGACCATCGCGAGTGAAAACAATATAGAGCTAAAATCAAGCCTGTATTGGGTTTAACAATTTCAAGTAAAAGATTAAGTCAAAAGATAATATTTAGTCTTAAAAGAAACCCCTCTACAAGGTCTAGTCTAGAGGAGGCAGAGCTCTAAAAAGTACTCGTGAGTCACTTACAAGCATGATTAGCTAGCAGTTTATTATGCGGGAATTTATGTGCTGTGTGAACGCTATACCGGGTAGCCATAGGCTGTATTCCATTAATGGCTGTTATCGATTAGGACTGCTAGGCTTTAAAACACGACATGGTTAGTTGAACCGTGGCGACAAAGTGTTGCGTGCGGCATAAAATGATAGCTGTCGTCCGGCCAAAAACGTTGTTAAATTTTACACTGCTGGGACTTAGCTGGCACTGAAGAGGGTTAACCCAATAGAGTTAGGTCCGATTTCTGTCCTAACTCTATTTCTTATTCAGGCAATTTTCTGTTAATCCACATTAATCTATAGGGGCTTTGTGGGTGTAGGAGGAGAATTAAAGTGAATTAAAGATGCCTGAGGGATTAAATTTTGACCCGTTACTTTGGTCTTTAACTTAGCTGATAAAAATTTCGCTATTAACTGGAAGATGCAGAAGCATTTACGATGCCCAGACGACTACGTCAGTGCTGGTCGGACATACCTTATCACGGGTGGCCAAGGGGTAACAGTCGGCAGGCGTAGCAAAGGTGACGACAGGCACTGCTGCAATCAACGGGTCGTAGCGAACCTCCTCGATGAACGGATACTTTTACTCTGAGGTAAAACCTCATTATGGAGTGTCCAATGACATCAAGAAAAAATCCCTATAATACAGGTACCAAAGAATCTGAAATTTAGGCGCTTCGTCTGCTGAAAGAATCAGAAAAAAGACTTACTGAAATAGCCATGTAGCTAGGATTACGACGAAATTAATTTTATAAGTAAAGACAACAATGAAAAAAAGCGAGATACCTTCATTTAAAACCAAAGGGGACCGAGGAGTCTAAAAATGCACAGTTTGGCTAATGAATAATGTTTCCGTCTCGTTTACTGCGCTCGGCAGAAAGTTGGGTAAGTTTGAGCGTGGTGGTTAATGTAGTATAAATAAACAAGTGCTACCACCCCTTTGCACTGCTCTGAGAAGCTAAGATCCAAAAAATAATCTGTCAATTATTTTTTGATAGGTGCCGTCTTCTTTCATGTTTTTCAAGGCAATATCAAAGCATTTAGCTAATTCTGTATGCTTGTGTAGAACGTGAATATAGGAGTGTTCGAAATCGATGCGTGGAAGCAACGCAGTGATTGTACTGTTTTTAAATTCGTCCGTTTGAAGCGCTGATTCGACCCCAAGCGGTATATGAACAAAGATATCTGCTCTACCGGCGTCAACGAATTTGAGGGCAGAGGCGATACTAGAAAAAGAGAACGTATTGTCTGTTGTTGATTCAAAATTCGATTCGAAATATAGATCGTCTGTCAGGTAAGCAACTTTGTAAGCTTTAATACTGTCCCATCCATCGATTACGATGTTCTTTCTTGTGGCGTAAGCGTAAATGGGAAGACTTGATGTCGGCTCTGGCACTCTCGTTAATCCCGAGACCGTTATTTCAAGTGCTGCGGTCCTTGCAAAAACACCATCGATTTTCCCAGCCAGCAACAAATCCCTTTCCCTTTGTGCATACATAGGCACGAGAGAAATCTCAACGTCACATCGCTTCGCTATCTCATTGGCCCCCGATTGCGCGACGGACATAACCTCGCCTTGATAGTCCAATTGGGAAAACGACATTAGTAATGGGTCGGAGACGCTGAGGGATGATTGGGTAGTAAAGTATATGAATAGAAATATTGTTAATCTTACGGGCTCAAATTTTCCTCTGGTCATTCTCATAAACTGTCTTCTATGCGTCGTATCTACTTGAAAGCCTGGATTTCACGGCCGATGTACAGTTTACTCTCAATATCAGGAGGAAGGCAATAACATCCTCGGGTCGTAGTGCTTGTCTTTTTAACCGCCAAGGTTTAAATTTAGGTGCTATACCAGCGTTTTTCCAGAGGCAATTAAATTACAGGTGCCGGAGAAATTAACTAAGCGAATTAACTAACGAATTAACTAAGGACATGCACTCTTAAATTTACAAAACGGTAACTCTGCCTTACCTTTAACGTACATTTTTAGTAAAAGGAATTACGATGACTTTACCCAGAAGCACGCTGGTCTGTGTCGAAGACAGACCCTTCTAAATTTTACCTCCCGGTGCTTACGCCGCTCGTTTCTTTGCGGTATTGATCATGCTTCAGGAGATGACTATTCTCGCCGAACACTCTGATCATGCCAGTATGAAAGAGAGTATAGCTCAATCACTGAGCTTGGCTGAATCGATCACGACCATTGTTTAAACACAGCAGATCAATTACTTTAATTTTACTCTCAAACCCCACTGTATTTTGAGGTAAATGTGACAAAAAATGAGCAGCGAGGTATTTTTTCAACCTCCATGATCACTTGGAATTGCTCGGTCAGACAGGAATGATAGTCCGCAATGACAGACGAGGCGCCTTAGCCTTGTGCCTCCCTCCTGTTCTCGAACGTTTGTGGGGTGATCGAAAGCCCGGATGAACAAAGTCACAGCGTTTAGAAGATGTATGACGTACGGTATGCTAAAAAGGGCATCGCGCGAAAAACGTCGCATAATAAATCGATCCACCTAACGTTAGAATGGATGAGTGCTTTTAACTCAGAATTACGTGAGTCTTGGGAGCGGCTAGTATTGTCTATTTTCACTATTTTTTGGCAACCGCTATTAGGAAGAGTTAGTGCGGATGATTGACTTTAATGGTGGGGTGCTCAGTGTAAAGTACGGTAAAAAGAAAGGGGGTTAATCTGATCTATACTCGGAAGGCACCTTGCCGAGACGGGACCTACGGTAAGTGCGTTTTAAGAATGGATTAGGGCAGTTGCTTTAGACTGGAGCTGACTGGAGCTTAGATACGCCAGATCTTAAAAGGTCAATTTTTCGATACCAGCGTGGCTGCTTATTTCAAACTGAGCTTGCCAAAGTGACTCCATTTGCCCTAACTCCGCGACAGTTTCAATTTTCTTGAATTCGAATTAGCCATGCGCTTTAGCCGGGAATAAATCTCACTCGTTTCCTACCGCTTTTTCAACAAGTCGAACGGTGAACTGCTTTCCAGGTTGCCAATGATAGGTGCCTCGTTCCGCAGTCGAGTTCACTGCGGGCGCGACATCGTATCGATCAGCCAGCACCTTAATAAACAACGTGCTTAACTCAATCACCTGTTCTGCCATCGGGCATCGATGATGGTCTAAACCAAATGGAGCGTATTGATCGATCGTAAAAGCGTCATCGAGAAATCGTTCTGGGTTGAATGAAAACGGTTCGGAAAAATTATCGCTATCCTTGTGAGATTCCCACATGCACAGGCGTACGTATGCCGTTTCGGGGAAATAGAAACCATCAAACACGAAATCGTGAACGACCGAGCGCTGCAATCGCTCGCTCTGGTCCATGCGCAGCGTTTCCTGGACGAATGCTGAGGCAATGCTGATCTTTTCGTCTGGTCGACTAGTATCTTCAGCGGCTATACGCGCCAGTATATCAGGTCGTTCAGCCGCATAGTGAATCAACCACCGAAACAGACTATAGAGATCAAAACGACCCATTTCAACCATGTAGATAAGATTGCCAAGGGATACCTCATCGAGACCGTGCTCATCATGAATTCGCTGAATGACGCTGGTAGAAACTGGTCGATCGGAAGCTCCGGTTTGAGGGGAATACCGCGCGAGCAGGAAGTCACGAATTAGCCCGAAGCTGAGCTTTTGGTCGGCGCCGATGTTCCAAACAAAGCCAGTGGGCCCCAAACTATGAAAGTGTCCTTTCAATTGGTCAAAGTCATCTGATCCAAACTTCACGCCGAAATACATTTCGATCAGCAGTCCGGTGGCGATGTTATCGAGGGTTCTGGTGAGGCCATCAGGTGGGCTCGCCAATCCCCGATATTCCCGTGCATGACACTGAAGACTGTGATTGACGATTTCTGAAAAGTTGTCTGCGACGTGTTGGTATAAACTGGAATCCAAGGCCGCTACTAGCATTCGGCGATACTTGCGATGATCACTACCTTCAAGTGCGCGCAATATTCCCTTCGGAAACAAGCTGGTCATTGAATAGGTTTCCGTGCGCAGATTGTTGCCGTGTTCCATCAGCAGCCGTCTGCACGTGTCTAAGCCGATTACGCTGATACTGATTCGACCATGATCAGTCAGCTTAAAAATAGGACCAAGTTCGTCCTTAATTTCAAGCTGAAATCGTCGGTTTTTAGCTTCAAGAGCACGCGAATTCCGCAGCGCCCCCGGCGGCAAACGGTGCCCAGATCTTGCCGCCCTCAGATAGGCGATAAGGGTCCACTTCAAAGGCCAGAGACGCCGCTTTAGATGGTTAACAATTTCTAGAATCACCAGGGATTGTCGCCTAAATTTTTGAGAGTATAAGTGGAACAAACGTCCTTATTTTGTCTACTCTAACCTAAATATTCGAAGTGTGGCAACCGCCTTCTCGTGTACGGTAACCGCCAGCTGATAAAGAAGCTGACTTCTCACGTTTTAATTGTTAATTTCACGTAATTGTGATTTTTCTTGCTCTAATTTACTAGGACAGGCACGCTGAACGGAATTTAATGGTGTGATGGTCTACAAAGACAAGGGCCGAGGCCCCTGTCTTTTTAGAGGGTGACGGAACTAAAAATTGTAGCTTAGCGTCGCGCCATAGGTCCGGGGTTCGATGTATCGATACCCGAATCGATTGGCTATAAAAGCGGAGAATCGCGCCTCATCGGGTTCGTTTTCATCTGTAAGGTTCTTAACCCACAGATAAGCAGCCCGTTTTCCTTCAGTTGATTCGTAGCCCATGCGCGCTCGTGTAAGGTCGTACGAAGGTAAAAGGTAGTCAGCGGTATTCGTTGCGCCTTTTGCCGCATATCGCTCATCAATAAATCGCTAATCCAGCGAGACTGCAAGGTAGCACCGTTGCTAAACATGTGTGCATGCTCAGCTGCGCCGTTAAACGTCCATTTCGGCGCTAGCGGAACGTGATTGCCAGAGGCATCGGAAAGTCCATCTACTGCATTACCGTCATTGTCATCTCCTGGAGAGCCAGCACCCCGGGGCAACGCTAGTCCCTTGAAATCATCGAATGTGGAATCTACGTAACCGACACCGGCACTGATATCCAGTTTGCTCGTCAGGTGGCTTCGCAATTCAAGCTCAAACCCCGGAGAGGTCACCGCTGCTGCGTTGCTGAAGATATTTGCACCGGCACCTAACACGCCACAGGTAGGATAAAATGCTTTTACTTGGAGATCTTCATAATCGAGATAGAACACAGCGCCATTGACCTGGACCTTGTTCTCGAGCCAGCAAGCCTTGAAGCCAACTTCATAACTGGTGACAAATTTTGGATCGGCCAGCAGCGACTCGTTATTGAAATCGTTCTGGGGATTATTAGAGAAATTAAATGCACTGGACTTAAATCCTCGAGCAATACTTCCGTAGAACATCTGGTCTTTTTCGTTGGTATAGCGCAAGCCAACAGTCCAGCTGGGCTCCTTATCGTTTATATCTACCGGTGCTTTTACGTTATTACCACAATCATAGTTGAAAGCCCCGCATCAGGTGTTTGAGGGCAAACCATCTGACGAGAGGACAAAGTTTTCTGCCAATATCTGCTCTTTAGTTTCAGCGGTATACCGCGCGCCACCAAACAACGTAATTGAATCGGTCAAATGAATGTTGCCATGGATAAACGCGGCATAACTTTCAACCTCGACCTCATTGACTGCACGGACACCAACGCCATCAAGAGCCGCACCGAACCACCACCCGCCTATGGTGGCGTTCATTTCAAGTTCACTGTCCTGATTTAGGTAGTAAATTCCCGCAAAAAAATCAAAGCTTTCACGCTCAGATGATATGATCCGCAGCTCTTGGGTAAATATCTTCTGCGAATTATCTCTATTTTGAACGTGGTATCCGTCATAGGGTAGGGCATCAATATCCTGTGTTTTTTCGATCAGATCATCGCGCCAACCTGCGACCGAAGTCAGCATATAACCGTTGCCGAATTCATGAGCCGCTAACAACGAAAAACCTCGATTTTTATGTTGCACGGGCTCGCGAATACCACGATAAGTTTTATACGGCTTGTCATCAAAATCTCTTCCAACAAGAAGCTCGTCTGCGCGGGCGCCAATCGGTGTAACTTCGGTAAACTACGAAGCCGTAGCCACCCATTGGTTTTTAGTGAGAATTGAGTACATCGATACTTAGCGATAACGATGTTGAATCGCTAAGCGTGTAGCTCAGTTGAATACGACCGCTGTCGATATTCTCGTCTGCCCGATCGTCTCACCGGGTATAGTCAGGTTTTTTACATAGCTATCGCTCTGGGATGTCTGCACAGAGATACGAGCTGCAAGGGTATCCTCAATTAGAGGTAGGTTTAGCCTTGATCTAATGCGTTTTTGATCATAGTTACCGGTTTCAACTTCCACGGCTGCTGAGAACTCCTCAGGATTCGGCCGTTTACTGACAATGTTGATTGTTCCGACAATAGTATTTTTTCCAAACAGTGTGCCCTGGGGCCCTCTTAAAATTTCAACCCGCTCTACTTCTCCAAGATCAGCGTTGTTTGAAAAAGAACGACCAAAAAATTATAGCTCACTTTGTGCCACTAAGAGACATTAAGCTACGCTAATCAGAAGCCAGCATGAGATCTTCAGGGCTTTCGCAATAAAGCGCCTACAGGTATCGATTCCGTACGTGGTCCAAAAAGTACTGTGAATTCAATGTCTCTCCAGTTGCTTCTACCATTAAATCGTCGTAGCTGAGTGAGCAACCCTTCTGCCAAATATTGGCAGACAGCCAGTCGAATATCGGCTTTAATTCTAACGAAGCAATAAGATCCGGTGCGTTTGGAATGGCCATTAAAATAGCTGCGTGCAATTGCGCTGCGGTCATAGCACCCAGCGTGTAAGAAGGGAAATAACCTACGGCACCTGCTGGCCAATGCACGTCTTGCATCGGGCCATCTTTAAAGTTGCCTTCGGTATTTAAACCCAAGTATTTCTTAGTGGCCTCATTCCAACGGTCGGGAATATCTTTAACATCTGCCTTGCCCAGAATAATATCGCGTTCAAGTTCATAACGCAGAATCACATGCAGTGGGTAAGTCACTTCATCTGCATTCACTCGTATTAACCCCGGTTTAACATGTGTGTATATTTTTTGAAGGTTGCTTGTTTCAAAAGCAGAATCATTGCCGAGATGCTTTTGAACAAGAGGCGCAATGGCATTTATAAACGGTGCAGAACGGCCCATTTGCATTTCAAAAAACAGACTCTGGCTTTCGTGGACACCCATACCCATGCTTTGACCAATCGGCATATTACGCCATTCTTTCTTCAATCCTGTTTCGTAACGCGAATGCCCCGTTTCATGGATCGTCCCCATTATCCCTTCAACGGCGTCTGTAGCAGAATAGCGCGTGGTTATTCGGCTATCATCACTGGTGCCTCCACTGAATGGATGTGCGGCTTCATCTAGCCGACCCGCTTCAAAGTCAAAACCGAGAATGGTCATGAGTTCTTCGCCAAGCGCTTTTTGCTGCGCGTTGCTTACTTGGGTGGTCTGCATGATTGGATGGCCATCACGTTTCTGTTTTTCCAGCACCTGTGCAAGTAATTCTGGGAGCTTTTGTTTGAGTTCGGCAAAAACCGAATCAACTCTCTCAAGCTTGGTACCAGGATCATAGATATCCAACAACGCTTCATAGGCATTAACATAGCCTTTTTCTTCAGATAACGCTGAATCAAGCGCTTGCGCTTCTTCTTTGCATAGATCGAAAACATTTTGTAGCTGAGGCTCAAAGTCTTTCCAATTGTTCTCACCTCGCAGCGTTCGCCAGGCATGTTCACATTCATTTGTAGCCAGTGCTTTTGCTTCAACCAGCTCTTTTGGAATAGCATTGGCTTTTTTCCAAGTTTCGCGCATTTCCCTTAGGTTTGCGCGCTGCCAAGACTCTAGCTCCTTATTCTCACCGGCTGATGCAAAAGCGTCAGCAAGCTCTGGGGCTTGAATAATTTCAGTCCATAACACTTGCAGTTCGGCCATCGCTTGCCCGCGACCTTCATTGCTTTTCGGTGGCATCATTACTTGCTGGTCCCAGCCCAACATACTGCCGGCATGATCCAGTTGCGACAGTCGAAAAAATGTCTTTTCTAAGGTGGCGTAGCTCATACTTTCGTTCCTTTTAAACGATATGACAAAACATTAGTGTTGCGTCTTGATAAAATTTTTTGCGTTAGAGCACAATAAAGTTAGGCAATGTAAGCGTCCTTATTAATAAGCAGCCCGTTAGTTGCGATATTACTTGGGGCATTCAACTCAATCAGAGCTGGGCAGTAAGAGGCGCAAACGCGTGCGGAAAAAGCATGCTGGGTCTCCTAATTACCGGCGAAAGTACCGCTGAGCAAGGCTCATTAAGCTCCACTCATACTAGGGTGAGTATAGGTACGATTACCCCCCCCGTTTCGTCTAGCCCTACTCTACACTGAGCGCCAGGCTGGCGTGATTTTGCTCGCAGACAGCGAAAAACGACATTAGCCGAGGGTGTACCCAGACTGCAGATCAACCCTGACCAATACTTAATCACTGAACCTAGTACACAATCATGTGTTGAAACAGTTACCCAGCGTTATTGATATTGTTTCATTCTACTGTCATCACGTTGGGTGATTCGCAAGTGCTCTTATCGCCAATAGTTTGGAGCGAAATTCTACCGAGCCAACCTGTCCGGGTGTAGGCTGGCTTGAAAATTGCGCAATGACGGTGTTGGTTGAGCCATTAATGTAAATTACTTGGCCGTGAATACCAACGGCCGCATATTCGCGTTTTTCTGGGTCCAGAATCCACCACATGTTTTTGTAGTATTGCCAAAATTCGTTTTTATAAAGATTGTTGTTGGTGTAACGTTGTTGGTCTGCGCTCGTAAGATTAAGAGTTTCGGCAATCCAGCTTTCCGGCACAACCTGTTCGCCGTTAGCTTTTCCATTATTCAGAATTAGCTGGCCGAATAATGCGGCGTCCCTCAATGTACTTGTCATACCTCCTGTGGCGACGGGCTGATACGCTCTATCGACAACGATAGCACCATCGTGATTAGTGCCGAGTTTCGACCACAGGTAACGTGCGAGAAATGTCTGGAGCGGCATGCCAGACAATCGAGAAATCATCCATCCGATTAAATCTGCATTAGTTGAATTATATTCAAAAGCTACACCGGGTTTCTCAGATACCTCAGGCTTTACGAATTTCGCAAGGAAGTCATACACGCCATAAATTTCGGCATCATTGGGTTGCGCGTCCTGAGCTCCGGGAATAAAACCGAGATTGAGTGCTGGTGCATAGTAGCGAAGAAACTCTGATTCAGGATCAATGTAATTCTCCTTAAAAGCGATAGCTGACGCATGGTTAAGAACGTCCTGAACCGTTGTACGCTCAAATCCTGAGCCCTTAAGTTCTTCAATATAGTGTGCGGGAGACTTTGTCAGATCAATATCAATCTGTTCCATCAAAATACCGAATGCTATACTCACAAGAGATTTGGTCATTGAGAACCAAATGTGCCTGTCTTGTGCAGTTAGCCCGTTCCAGTAGTTTTCATAGGCAATACTACCATTACGTAGCATTAAGAAACCATCTGCGTCGTGTTTTTCTAATAGCTCGTCCAGTGGTAATCTGTCACCGTTTCCATCTTCAATGATTTTACCCGGTAGTCGGGGATCTAGTTTTTCATTCATGATGGGAAGCTCACCGCCTCTGGGGAGCATTGCTGTATGGGTGACTGAATCGATGTTTCGAAAGCCCCAGGTGTTGAATGGGGGGCGAGTATAATTTGAGAACGTGACCTGACTATTTCTGTCCGGTGGGAAGTTGTTCATGACTTCAGGATGCTTATCTTTCAAGCGGTACTCCTTTTTAACAGGTAGGAATTTAGTCAGCGGCTCGTCGGGTGATTTCGTCCAGTGCTGGTAGAAGCGTATCTTCTATTTGAGGAGTATAGGTACGATTAACCTCCTTTCTTTTTGACCTACTTTACACTGAGCGCTAGGCTTGCGCAATTTTGCTCGCCGGCGGAAGCTGGAAGCTTCATATAATTTGTTCACTAAGTGAGATTGCAGCAGTAGCTCGGCGCAGGCACTCTCAGATTTTTTTATTTCAGGAAAATATTCCCTCCGGTACCTTTATTTTTTAAGTTTTTATCCTTCGCGAATTTCGAGGGTAAGTACGGATAACAAACTTGAAAATGAAGGAGGTAGTTTACTTGTTTTCTTCGCGGTGCCTGTCCTGTGTTAACTAGTCCTGCATTAACCGTCCTGCATTAACCATCCTGCATTAACTTCGTTACGTTGGAATAAATTTAAGAAACCTAGCACGTTTATCTTTTTGGGCTGCCGACGCTTTCCCAATGGAGACCTACCGGAGGCCCGCCCACGCAACCAAATCATGTAAATCAAACACTTCATAAGATCGTCAAAATACTTACCTCGAGATAGAGATAGGACTTTCCGTCAGCCTTTTCCGAGTTGCCTTAAGTCAATGTGTATAGAGGAAGTAATGACCGCCTATCGTAGCCCTTGGCAGAATGGCTACATTGAACCACTTAATGGAAGTGTTCGACGTGAATACACTGATCACTTCATCGTTTTGGATGAGCGTCATCTTAAACGGGTTCTTCGTGGGTATTTCGATTATTACCATCGTGATCGAACTCACTTGGGAATCGATAAGGAGTCACCCACCGGCTCTCGAACAGAAAAACAGACTTCAGTATCCGACCGATGAGTGGCATTGCCGAGAGTAGGCGGGGTTCACCATCGGTATGAGTGGCAAGAGGCTGTTTGATGTATTCGGGTTCACTATTTGCGAGGGACAATCGTTTTGTACATCAGGGTTGTAACGGATACGCGTATCCGTTACAGTGTACGTCTGTAACGCCTACGCGTATATGTTACAGGTAATCGAACGTAATCAACTAGAGGATTTAAACAATGCGAGTAATTAAACAGAAAATGAAAACCTCACTCCGTAAGAGGGTGCACTGCGCACTAGCGGCAGGCCAACACGCTAGAACTGGTCGATGCCGGTTGGTGAACCGTCACAACAAAGTTGCGGCTAAATGCCCCGGCGTGCGCCTTCAACGTGCAGGTTGTGCATAAGAAAAGCTCTGTCTGGTCATTCGATAACGGCATGGAGTGGGGCAACTGACGACTGTTCTACATCAGCTGGACCGATACCACCAGACCGATTGAGGCCGCCCATGCGGTCTTTTTTGTGCCCGGTCCTAGCGTAGGGTATGCTGTAACGGCTACGCGCAATAGGAGAGCACGGAATGAGCAGTAAGTTAAAGACCGGCCGCGAGCTGGTCGCCATGCGGATAAAGAAACGGACCAGTTGCCAGTGGTGCGGAAAAAAATCGGAGCCGAAATACCGAGGCGCTAAATTTTGCTCGACTCGGTGTCGTGTGGCAGCTCACCGTGCCGCGAAAAAGAAGCTATAAAAAGAGGATATGACAAGTTAAGTATTGGCAGCTACCAGATGCCGTCCCAGATTGAACAGGAAATTCGCGGTCAGAGTAACAATTGGAGTATGAGTATCGTTATTGTGACCCTGACTCTGAATTCTAAGCCCCTGAATTTTCAGCCAGGGAGCTCCTATTCAATAGTTATTGATCTAGTGAAGGTTATAACGTCAATGCTTAGGCCTCTAAGCTGTAGTGGTCTAATACTTAAAGCCCCTCTTACCCACTGATAAACCTCTTCAATGTAGGGAGAAGGCAAGGACGGAGGTCGGTAGGATATGCTGTGGGTTCGGTTAATGAATCGTAAAATTTAGACAGAAAATATCTAATAAAAGTGGGCAGTCACGGCTTTATGGTAGTTGACGGTGGCATGCACAGCGACAAGCGACTCCCATTAGCCTGTTTCTAGGCTAGGTTGAGTGGGGAAAG
>JBLHNZ010000066.1:0-12955 GCA_047623245.1 Oceanicoccus sp.
TTTCCCTTGGGCAATAAAAACTTTGTTTGCTGTACTAAGACAATACCGGTAATGAGGGCAGTGTCATCCTGATCGTAAAAGCCGGCCGAATTATAAAACCACGTCTAACCTAAACAGTGGTGCTCGGGAAGCGTTGCTCTGGGTTTATATACAGTATCTGTGATTATATACAGTATTGAGTAGCCTGCAAGAAATTAATTTGCTTTCGAGAAGTAGGGTTTTTGTCGATATTTTATGTCATAACAAAATGAGTGCGTATCTTGGGATACAATATCGTCCTTGATCTCGAGAAATTTACTTTTTTCTTATGTGCGTTGTGGGTTTCTATGAGTGGTTAAAGGTCGTCGAAAATTCCATTTACAATGTCGGTTTCTATTAGATTTATCGGGCTGTTCCATTCATCCGGGCGTATTGCAGCATCTGAATCGAGAAAATCCTCGTCGTTCATCTCATAAGCGTTGCTCCAGTTTTCTGGCTCTTCAATTTCCTGAAAGAGCAACTGGTTCCAGCTATCGAAATCATAGTCACTAACTTCTCCATCGATTAGCTGTGTTTCGATGGTTTGTTCTAGTTCGTCCACCGAAACCACTTCAAGAATAGTACCTTGTTGTAATTCTTGGTACCACTTGCCAACACTCGGAATTGATAAATTCATTGCATGATTCCCTTAAGAGGTTACTGGAATTTAAAATAACATTTTAGCGACGGCTGTCCAGTCCCAAATTTTCTGAAATTTTCTTAGGTAGTCTTTGCTGTTATTTGGCGATAATTTAAAACCGCTATTTATTCAAAGGCTTATCGTCGATTTCTGAAATAAATCGACTTTTTGCCAAGTTTTTTATATGTTTTAGGTATATTATTGCAGCTTATAGACATAAATTTGTATAAAAAAACCGTTCGATTTTCATTCGAAAGAAGTCAAATTTCTTTAGAAGCGAAATCTACGTAAACTGAGTATGGCTCTATGAAATCTTCACAGATTGAAAATCATTTTTTGGATTTGGGGTTAGATTCCTATCCGTGGCTGTGGGAAGTGTTTCTCTTTATTCTGGCAACGTTAATTGTTAGTTATATCGCACGTTTTCTTTTTTCTCGATTAGAACGGCAGTTAAAAAAGACCGTCAATCTATGGGATGACGCGCTGCTAGACGCTGCTCGAAAACCCGCATTTTTTCTTATATGGTTGTCTGGATTTAGTCTCGTTCTGGAGGTCTTGATCGCCCAATCCGAGGCGGCCATTTTTTCAAGTTTTGCACCCGCCAGGCAGCTTTTAGTTTGGGGGCTTCTCAGCTGGTTTCTCATCAGGCTTATATCACAAGTCGAACAACGCTTGGTATCGACAGACTACTCATCCGAACCTGTCGATGCGACAACGGTGCTAGCACTCGGTAAACTAGTTCGGATTACGGTCATTCTTACGGCTAGCCTAGTTGCGCTCCAGACCCTAGGTTATAGTATATCGGGCGTATTGGCGTTCGGCGGTGTCGGCGGTATTGCTGTTGGTTTTGCCGCAAAAGATCTGTTGTCGAATTTTTTTGGAGGGCTGATGATTTATTTGGATCGTCCCTTTGCTGTCGGTGATTGGATACGTTCTCCCGACCAAGAGATAGAAGGCACGGTTGAGCATATTGGATGGCGCCAGTCGCGTATCCGTACTTTTGATAAGCGTCCTTTGTATATTCCCAATTCCACCTTTGCGCATATATCGGTAGAAAATCCGTCGAGAATGAAAAATCGCCGTATTTACGAAACGATTGGCCTCCGATATAGCGACTCAGAAAATGTTGCGTCGATCGTTCAAAGTGTAAAAGAAATGTTGCAGCAGCATCCGGATATCGATAGCAACCAGACGCTTATAGTGAACTTTAATGCATTCGGCGCCTCATCGTTAGATTTCTTTATTTATACGTTCACTCGAACCACAAACTGGATCGAATTTCACGAGGTTAAACAAAGGGTCTTGTTGGCCGTACTCGATATAATAAAAGAACATAATGCCGATATAGCTTATCCAACATCGACGTTAAAAATTCCCGACGAAATTCAGTTTGGGCAGAGCAGCGAATAAGGATTTACCATGAGAGACAGTAATAAAGTGCTTGCGATCATAGGCGGTACGGGTCTAAATAATTTTCAGGAGGGAAATACAGATCGAGAAACGTCGACGCCTTTTGGACATATTTCCACGCCAATGATTCAGAGCACGAAAAATGGCGTACCTCTGGTTTTTCTTGCTAGGCATGGCAGCCCGCATACACTCCCTCCGGATAGAATTAATTACCGTGCGAATATGTGGGCATTAAAAAATAAAGGTGTGACCCATGTGATAGCAGTCAATGCTGTTGGAGGTATTCACCGAGATCTACCTGCCGGTACCGTCGTTATCCCCGATCAAATTGTCGATTATAGCTACGGACGTGAACACACGTTTTTTGACGGAGTTACTTACCCCGGAGTTACCAACGACCTCACGCACATTGACTTTACATTCCCTTTTAATGAAGGGTTGAGATCTTGCTTGATTAAGTCGGCAAAGAATTGTCATATAGATATAGCTGAAACAGCGACTTATGCGGTGACGCAAGGCCCGCGCCTGGAAACAGCAGCGGAGATAAATCGCTTCGAAATTGAGGGCTGCGCTATCGTCGGTATGACTGCTATGCCAGAAGCGGCGCTGGCCAGAGAGCTGGGTTTGGACTACGCGAGCATATGTTTAGTCGTTAATCCTGCCGCAGGACGAAGCGATTCACTCATCTCGATGGACGATATACGTAAAGTAATTGATGACGGTATGATCAAGGTTCGAAAGATTCTTGAGGAGGCTGTGAGTCTTTTGTAGTTGACGGTAAATCCGAAGTTGGAGAAGTAACATCACTATTGTTCATTTTAATTTCCGTAGAAATCTCAGAGCCCAGAACATCCGTGACATCGCTTTGTTCAGTGGAATTATCCACGAGTATTAATGTTCTTTCATAGGGAATTATTTTGACAAGAAGGCCCACTAAAGGGTGGTCGAGATAGTGTAATTCATTACTACGCATCCGGCGCTTTTGCCTAAGGGTTATGGTACGTTCTACGGAAAACTGATTCCCAAAAAGTTCAATCAATGAGTCTGTAGTTATCCTCTTTTGATCTGAAGACAGCTCTGGTGGCGATGTCGAATCATTGGCGGCTGAATAGAAATTGGCCGCGTTGTCGGTATGGTTTTCCTGAAACGTTGCAGAGAGTGTTTCTGGATTTGGTCTTCTTGGCAATAGCTGCCAAGGAGTGTCAAGTAATCCAATGTTACTGGTAAAGGTACTCAGCCATAGATCTGTTTCAATATGTAAGTAACGTTCAACGCCTAGTTTTATGGTGCCTTCGAGTTCATAGTGGTCGTCAAATTGATCCCCCCCGGTAATCATAATATGTTCTGCCTTGTTTCTTGCCGAAATAAATTGACGCCAGGCTCCATGAAAAAGTATCCGAAAGTCTCTTTGAGAAGCTATTTTTCTGGCAGCCAACAACAGGTTCATTTCTTCAATTGGAAGTAAAGTGAATGCGGCTTCTTCTAATGCCATCGGATCGATCACTGGAGACTGAAGAATTGCTGAGTCTAACGATGGTGGTAAACTGTGAGAAAGTATCTCAACAGAAGGATCGGTAAGTAGCACGCTATTATCTGGATAATTAAGGTTCAATTGCTGTTCCCATAGCTCTGCATCGCCGACGCTTTCTTGGTTATTGGCGTATATGAGTAGTTCCACTTGATACCACTGTTCATTGTCTGGCTCATTGCTGCTCGCACGGTCAGATTGCTGGGCAGTTGCGAATTGTGAAGAAAAAACCACAATAAAAGTCATTAAAATATTTAACATATTCGTATCTTGTTTGAGTTCTGTTATTACGCCAAAGGCATAGTTTGTTGGTGGTTTCATTTGTCGCTAACAGAAAGCTCTATTCGGTTACTGGTACTAATGAATTTTCTGTTCGTCTATTTACTTAATTGTACTATTCTATCCAATTTGGGTGCCTTGCCTGTCTCCGCAGTTCTGATTCTGTTGCTGCCGATCTCTCAGGTACTATCTTTAACCTGCCTTTCTTTGTGATTTCTCGGGAGCCAGTGTATTAATTAAATCTTCGATGAAACTCATGCGTTGTTCCGCATCTTCCAGATTTTCGCTAAATCGCAAAGTGGTGGCCCCTGCCAGCTGGTATGTTGCCGACTTTAACTGGACAAGTTTTACTAAGGCTATGGGTTCTACTTGAGTATCGTGAGCGAACTCCAGTTTCCCTCCCGTTGGGGACGCTTCGATTTTAGTGATGCCGATGGACTGAGCATGTAATTTAAACGCTGTTGTGCGGAACAGATTTTTCACCGCATTGGGAAGCAAGCCAAAACGATCAATCATTTCGACTTGCAGTTCGCGTAAATCGAGATCCGTTTCGGCATTGGCGATTCGCTTGTATAGAATCAGTCGTGAATGCACGTCGGGCAAGTAGTCATCGGGGATTAGGGCCGGCAGACGCAGGTTTACCTCGCTACCGGGGTTAAACGCGTCTTCAAAGTTGGCCTCTTTGCCGTTCTGAATGGCTTTTACCGCACGCTCGAGCATTTCCATATACAGGGTAAAGCCAATATTGTGTATTTGGCCGCTTTGATCATCTCCCAAAAGTTCACCCGCGCCACGTATTTCCATATCGTGCGTGGCGAGCGTGAAACCAGACCCTAAATCCTCTGCCTGCGCTATGGCTTCGAGGCGCTTACCTGCATCGGTGGTCATGTTTTTGGCGCCCGGTGTTAGCAGATACGCGTAGGCTTGATGATGAGAACGTCCGACGCGCCCACGCAGTTGGTGAAGTTGGGCTAAACCAAATTTGTCGGCACGATTGATAATAATCGTATTTGCATTAGGGATGTCTATGCCAGTCTCGATGATAGTGGTGCAAAGTAAAACGTTAAAACGTTTGTGATAAAAGTCCGACATCACCTGTTCAAGCTCGCTTTCCCGCAGCTGGCCGTGGCCGATGCCAACTCGCGCTTCGGGAATAAGTTCTTCCAAGTCTCGGCACGCTTGTTCAATTGTTTTCACTTCGTTATGTAAAAAATATATTTGTCCGCCGCGCAAAATTTCACGCATTATCGCTTCTTTAATAATGCCTTTGTCCCATTGCCTGACAAAGGTTTTTACCGATAGTCTTCGCGCTGGCGGGGTCGCTATTATCGATAGGTCGCGCATTCCCGACATGGCCATGTTTAGTGTTCTTGGAATGGGTGTTGCGGTAAGGGTTAGTATGTCGACTTCCGATCGTAAAGACTTTAACATTTCTTTTTGACGGACCCCAAAGCGGTGCTCTTCATCGATAATTACGAGCCCAAGATCTTTATATTTAACGTCTTTTTGTAAGAGTTTGTGGGTACCTATCAATATATCAACTTTCCCTTCGGCCAATCTCGACAGTATCGCTTGCTGCTCTTTTGCGCTGCGAAACCGAGACAGCACGTCGATAGTCACTGGCCAGTCGGCAAAGCGGTCTTTGAAAGATTCGTAGTGTTGTTGGGCGAGGAGGGTGGTAGGCACCAATATAGCGACTTGCTTTCCATTGTGAACGGCAACGAAGGCAGCTCTCATTGCCACTTCTGTTTTCCCAAACCCGACATCGCCGCATACCAGGCGATCGGTCGCTGTCTCTGCCTGCATGTCTTCGATCACGGCCTGAATTGCGGTTTCCTGATCTGGCGTTTCTTCAAACGGGAAATCGGCGGCAAAAGCATCATACGCTTGTTTAGGGTGTTCAAATCTCCTTCCTGGTCGCGCCGCTCTGCGTGCGTAGATATCGAGTAATTCGGCAGCCACATCGCGAATTTTTTCCAATGCTTTGCGTTTTGCCTTGGTCCATTGCTCTGTGCCGAGGCGATGCAGCGGCGCGTTTTCTTCATTGGCGCCACTGTACCGACTAATCAAATGTAGCGAAGAGACAGGAACATAAAGTTTGGCACCGTCCGCATATTCCAGGCTAAGAAATTCGGCGCTTTGACCATCTATCGCAATATCCTCTAGCCCGCGATAACGTCCCACCCCGTGGTCCAAATGAACAACAGGTGAACCCAGTCGCAATTCAGTAAGGTTTTTGACAACAGAGTCGCTGTTGTCTTTGAGTTTACGGCGGCGCCGGCTTTGCATTACGCGCTGGCCAAACAGTTGCGGTTCGGCAATAACATGTAAGTTGTTGTTGAGGCTTAGCCCTGTTTCAAGGGGCGCTATCGTAATGCCAACTGTGTCCGTGCCGTCGGTAAACGATACCCAGTTATCGAGCACTTGCGGTTTTATGCCATGGCGAGTGAGCAGCTCCAACAAGCTTTCGCGGCGACCAGCTGACTCGGCACAAAATAATAGACGGTTGCCGGGGATCTTTAACAATTTTTCGACATCGGACAAAGGGGTGTCCGATTTACTGTCAATCGCAAGAAATGGAGGCGTCGATGAATCGAAGTTATAATTACCCTGTTTTTCTTCCAGTTGTTCTCGATATAGAATGACTTGAGAATGCTTTTTGCATTCTGAAAATATCTGATCTGCAGGGATAAACAACTGCTGGGGATTCAGAAGCGGGCGTTGGACATCGATATTGCGCTCTTCGTAGCGTTCGTGAAGTTCTCGCCAAAACTGCGCAGCAGCAGCTTCTAGCCCGTCTCGCGAAACAATTTGGCAGTCTTCCGGGAGGTAATCGAATAACGTGCTGGTATGTTCAAAAAACAAAGGGAGGTAATACTCTATTCCCGCCGGTGCAATTCCCTGACTAACATCTTGATAGATGGTGCATTTGCGGTGATCGACATCAAAGTTTTCGTGCCATTGACTGCGGAACCGCGAAATACCAATCTCATCTAATGGAAACTCTTTGCCTGGTAAAAGGCTTATTTCTTTAACTTGGCTAACCGTTCTTTGTGATTCCGGGTCAAAGGTGCGCAGTGTATCTACTTCGTCATCAAGTAAATCAATCCGTAAAGGTAGGTTGCTACCCATTGGAAAGATATCCATTATCGAGCCGCGAAGGGCGAACTCGCCGTGCTCATAAACGGTAGTGACGCAGCGGTACCCGTTGGATTCAAGTTGTCTGCGCATAGTATTTATGTCAAAAAACTGACCAATTTTTATGACGAGACTGTGTGCCTGTAAATAATTGTTAGGAAGTAATCGGTGCATTAAGGTAGAAATCGGGACAACTAATATACCTGCGCCGTGATGAGATAGACGATGCAAGGTCGAAAGTCTTTCTGAAATAATGTCTTGGTGCGGCGAAAAGTTATCATAAGGTAGCGTCTCCCAATCTGGAAAGTGAAGTACTTCAAGGCCTTCCCCGTAAAACTTGAGCTCCTGCTCCAGGCGCAGTGCGCTTGCCGTGTCGTTCGCTATAACGACAGTCAACTTTTCGGACATTAAGGCCGCACTGGCTATGGCCAGGCTCGGTGAGCTGCCGAATAGGCTTCCCCACCGTTGGCGGTTGCCGGGCTTGTCGAATATTGGCGGGCGAAGTGTCGAGCAACGTGAGGTAATCTGATTCATAGCTTATTTTGTGTTAGTTCGGTCATTAAGACTTGATCAAAAAGAGTGGCATTGTAGCTTGAGCTAGACTGATTTACACCGGCTTTTATGATCTTGGTCATCATGATTTAAGATTGTGTTTACTTTTTGATGAAAATAATACTGAAAACCGTTCATCTTTGTTGAACTTGCCGAGCTGAATGAACATAATACGCGCTCTTTCAATTAATGATATTTAATAGGTACATTACAGTGAATGCTGACAATAGAACGCGTCAACGGCCGGATGACTATTTTGGTGATTGGAAAGAGCGAGAAGCTCTAGCTGAGGCAATGATTCCGCTGGTCGGAAAGCTCTACCGAAGTAGCGTTAAGACCTATATTTTTGGGCAAAACCTTGTCAATCTTTCTGTATTGGAAATCATGCAAGCCCACCGGACTGTGCGTGAAGTACAAGAGAATGAACTATCAGAATTCGAGATATACCCAGTCATCGAGGCGCTTTCAAGTCTCAATTTGGGTATCGCTCATGTGGACGCGGGCCGTATCGCAGCGTTGTATGAAGAAGGCCCAAAACATCAAGGCGTGTCAGTTGCTGATTTTGTCAAAAATCAGGTTGCCGACTTAATCGACGATACAACGCCGCCACCAGAGCCGCGCGATGTTGTTCTTTACGGTTTTGGCCGCATCGGTCGATTGATGGCAAGACTGTTAATCGAGAAAACCGGTGGCGGTGATAATATGCGTTTGCGCGCGATTGTTGTCAGAAAGGGAGGTGCCGAAAACGATCTTGTCAAACGCGCGAGTCTCTTGCGGCGCGATTCTGTGCACGGCCCATTCAAAGGAACCATTAGGGTTGACGAAGAGCACAACTCGTTTGTCGCAAACGGCAATGAGATCAAAGTGATCTACGCGGGCCAGCCAGAAGATATCGACTATACCGAGTACGGTATTAATAACGCCATTATCATCGATAACACGGGTATTTTTAAAGGTGAAGAAGGCTTGGCGCGACATCTTCGTCCAGGTGCGAGCAAAGTGCTATTGACGGCACCTGGCTCGGATGTTCCCAATATTGTATACGGCATTAATAATGATACGATAAAGCTATCAGACAACATTATTTCGGCCGCGAGCTGCACAACAAATGCCATTGCGCCGCCGCTCAAGGCAATGCACGATAAATTCGGCATAACGTCAGGGCATATTGAAACTGTGCATGCCTATACCAATGACCAGAATCTTATCGATAACTATCACAAAGCAGACCGACGAGGCCGGAGTGCTCCCCTGAATATGGTATTGACGTCAACCGGCGCTGCTAAAGCCGTGGCGAAAGTATTGCCCGTCATGAAGGGTCGCCTTACCGGTAACGCCATTCGTGTACCAACTCCCAATGTTTCGATGGGTATTTTAAAGCTGGTGCTTGAGAAAGACACGACGGTCGACGAAGTTAACGACTACATGCGACATGTCGCGTTACACTCGCCGTTGCGCAAGCAAATCGATTTTTCGAATTCTCCGGAAGTTGTCTCTAGCGATTTTGTCGGTTCGCGACATGCGTGTATTTTTGATTCAGTGGCAACTATTGTTAACGGTAATCAAGTTGTACTGTACTGTTGGTACGACAACGAATTTGGTTATAGCTGTCAGGTACACAGAGTTTTGGAGCAAATGGCAGGTGTTGACTACCGCGTTTATCCAAAAGAAGACTAGCTTCTCGCTTTTTCTCAGCGTCAGCAATAGATCGATTCTATCTACGGCAACAGTGTTGTAGATAGTCGTCTGTTTTCAATACCCTCTATTTCACGCAAATTGTTTTGTAAATCAAATAAATGCGGTAGGTGCCTATAGTATTTGATGTTGTAGGCATTTATAATGCCGTGATTTTTAGGGTCGCTTCCGGGATCGTGAGACAAGAAGAGTACAAGGTCTGTATCTGGTTCTATAACCATTCACTTACTGGGGTCTTATACGTAATTTACGCACCGTAAATTTCAAAAAAGACTAATTGTCAGTCAATCGATAATTAGTCTGATCGCTCTTTTCGTCGTTAAATACGATAAAAACCGGTACGTTATCCATCATCTAACATTTAACCGAAAATCAGGTATATCTATGATTAAGATAAATCGTGGTTTGGACTTGCCCATTTCCGGAGCGCCAGAACAGGTCGTTAGGGAGGGGTCCAAAGCCCGAACTGTTGCTCTGGTAGGTTTTGACTACGTCGGTATGAAGCCGACTATGGAAGTGCAAGAAGGAGATAGAGTTAAAACCGGTCAGGTGATTTTTTCCGACAAAAAAACTGCCGGCGTTAAGTTTACCTCTCCAGCTACCGGAATTGTTTCGTCAATTAATCGCGGCAATAAGCGAATTTTTCAATCGATTGTCATCGACGTTGAAGAAGACGATTTTGAATCGTTTGAACGCTTTGACGACATTGAAAAAGTCACTCGTCAGCAAGCAGTAGACAATTTGGTCAACTCGGGTTTGTGGACCGCCTTTAGAACACGGCCATTTAGCCGTATTCCAGCGCCAGAATCCACACCCGCAGCCATTTTTGTAACCGCCATCGATACTCATCCGCTGGCTGCTAACCCCGAGATTGTTATCGGCGAACAAAAAAGAGCTTTTGTCGATGGTCTGGGTATTTTGGCAAAGCTAACGGAAGGTTCGGTTTACGTTGCTAAAGCGCCAAATGCCGAGATCCCTGTTGCGAAAGGTAATATTCACGTCGAGGAGTTTTCCGGGCCTCATCCTGCCGGGTTGGCGGGCACACATATTCACTATCTTAGCCCCGCGAACGGTAAGAAAACGGTGTGGACTATCGGATATCAGGATGTGATCGCAATGGGTAAGCTATTCTCTGAAGGCACGCTTTATGTGGACAGAGTTATTTCGTTAGCCGGGCCACAGGTTGAAGAGCCTTGCTTAATCAGAACTCGGTTAGGTGCAAATCTTGACGAGCTGACAGCGGGCCGAATGAATTCTGGAAAAAATCGGGTTGTATCGGGTTCAGTTTTAGGTGGTCGAACAGCCACGAGTTCAGTCGCTTACTTAGGGCGTTATCACAATCAAGTGAGTGTTTTACTTGAAGGGTTTGAGCGCGAATTTATGGGATGGTTATCTCCTGGAGTGAATAAATTTTCAACTCTGGGTATTTATTTTTCGCAATTTACCAAAGGTAAGATATTTGGTTTTACTACGACAACTAACGGAAGTGAGCGTGCAATGGTGCCGGTTGGCTCGTATGAAAAAATAATGCCTTTGGATATTTTGCCAACTCAGTTATTACGGTCTTTAATCGTCGGTGATACACAAGTTGCTCAACAGTTGGGTTGTTTGGAGCTCGATGAAGAGGATCTCGCCTTATGCACTTATGTTTGTCCAGGCAAGTATGAGTACGGGCCTATACTGCGCGACAACCTGAATCGCATTGAGAAGGAGGGTTAAACATGGCAGTAAAGTTTCCAGCATTTCGAAAAATACTTGATGATATGGAACCCCATTTCCATAAAGACGGAAAATGGGAAAAATGGTTTGCCCTTTACGAAGCAGCCGACACTATATTTTACTCCCCCAGTAGCGTAACCAAATCGACGGCACATGTTCGCGATGGTATCGACCTCAAGCGAATGATGATTACGGTTTGGTTGTGTGCCTTTCCCGCTATGTTTTTTGGTATGTGGAATGTTGGGTTTCAAGCCAATACTATTCTTGCCGAAGGTCTAATTTCCACCGATTGGCGAACGCCTTTTATCGACATGTTTGCTGGCCATGATCCGGCAAACATATGGGATAACTTTTGGTACGGGCTCTGGTACTTCGTTCCTGTTTACGCGGTCACATTTGTGGTCGGAGGATTCTGGGAAGTTCTATTTGCAATGAAGCGAGGCCACGAGGTCAACGAAGGTTTTTTTGTCACCTCTATTTTATTTGCCCTTGTTTGTCCTCCGTCAATACCTTTATGGCAGGTCGCGCTTGGAATTACATTCGGCATTGTTATCGGCAAGGAAGTATTTGGGGGAACGGGCAAAAACTTCCTGAACCCAGCCTTGGTAGGCCGAGCATTTCTGTTTTTCGCTTATCCGGCCGATATGTCGGGTGATGCCGTATGGACCGCCGTAGACGGATATTCCGGAGCAACGGCTTTGTCTATCGTTGCTAGCGACGGAATGGGCGCCTTGCAAGGATCAATGACTTGGTGGGATTCTTTCGGCGGCACTATTCAGGGTTCTTTTGGTGAAACGTCTACTCTTGCGATTATGCTTGGTGGAGCCGTATTACTGTGGACTCGAATCGCCTCTTGGCGAATTGTGCTCGGAGTTTTCTTCGGCATGGTTGGCTTATCGCTGCTCCTCAATGGTGTTGGTACAGATAGTAATAATCCAATGTTTAGTATGCCCTGGTATTGGCATTTGACCTTAGGCGGCTTCGCGTTTGGCATGTTTTTCATGGCAACCGATCCAGTCTCCGCATCGATGACGAATACCGGAAAATGGTGGTATGGTGGCCTGATAGGCATCATGGTCGTCCTGATACGTGTTGTTAACCCGGCGTTCCCAGAAGGAATGATGTTGGCAATTTTATTTTCGAACCTTTTCTCTCCGCTAATCGATCACTTTGTGGTGCAGGCTAACATTAAACGGAGACTTGCCCGTGGCTAATAAAGAAACAATTTCAAAAACGATTACCGTAGCGTTGGTTTTGTGTATTGTATGCTCACTGGTTGTTTCCAGTGCAGCGGTGCTGTTGAAAGACAGGCAAAACGTTAATAAAAGATTAGACCGATACAGTAATATTTTGTCGGCGGCAGGTCTACTTAGCGGTACTGAACGTATAGAAGAACAGTTCAACGAATTAGTGACTTCGCGGGTTGTTGATCTAGAGACAGGACGCTTCACCGATGTGGTGGACGTAAATACATTTGATCAATTACGTTCATCGAAAGACAGTTCTATGTCTATCGAGTTGAGCGGCGACAATGATCCAGCAAAAATTTCGCGACGCGAAAATTATGCAACAGTTTATTTAGTTGAGGATGACAACGGTTTACAAAAAATCATTTTGCCAGTTCGCGGTTATGGTTTGTGGTCTACGTTGCACGGTTTCCTCGCATTGGAAAGTGATACAAATACAGTAGCAGGGTTAGGGTTTTTTGAGCACGGTGAAACTCCTGGCCTGGGTGGCGAAGTCGACAATCCCAGGTGGAAGAGTTTGTGGCCTGGGAAGAAAATATTTCAGGATGGCAAAGTGGAGCTCACAGTCATTAAGGGCATTGTTGAATCCGGTTCGAAAAATGCGGAATATAAAATTGATGGTTTGGCCGGCGCAACGTTGACTAGCAGAGGTGTAACTAACTTGGTGCACTTTTGGTTGGGCGAGCAGGGTTTTCAGAAATTTCTTGGTAATTTACGTTCAGGGGAGGC
>JBLHNZ010000067.1:0-12856 GCA_047623245.1 Oceanicoccus sp.
GGTGTTGTACTCAGGGCCATTTTGATGTTCGCGCGAGTGTTGCAAAGTTATTGAGTATGAACCTTAGCCAATTGAAAGTTACGGCCAGTGAAATTGGTGGTGGTTTTGGCGGAAAAACAACCGTCTATTTGGAGCCTGTCGCGTTGATATTATCTCGTAAGTCAGGTCGGCCGGTAAAAATGGTGATGACAAGAGAAGAAGTGTTTATGGCAACGGGGCCAGGTTCTGCCACTCGTTCTAAAGTTAAAATCGGCGCAAAAAACGATGGCACAATCACGGCTATGCAAGGCCAGTTGTATTATGAAGCCGGCGCTTTTAAAGGTTCTCCTGCTATGCTCGGCGGAATGTGTATCTTTGCACCGTACGACGTCGAAAATATGGATGTGGAGTGCTTTGATGTCGTGGTTAACAAACCAAAAGTGGCAGCTTATCGTGCGCCGGGCGCTCCACAAGCTGCTTTTGCCGGTGAGATGGTGGTTAGCGAAATTGCTGCAAAACTGAACATTGATCCCATTGATATTCGTCTGCAAAATGCGACCACTGAAGGAACTCAGGCAATTTACGGACCTAAATATAAATCAGTGGGTCTTGTTGAATGTTTAACTGCTGCCAAAAACTCCCCTCATTATCAGGAAGCACTCAAAAAGGATCAGGGGCGTGGTGTTGCCTCAGGTTTTTGGTTCAATATTGGCGGGCAATCCAGCGTTACGTTAAACATGAATCCCGACGGGACAGGTACGATCGTTGAAGGTTCTCCCGATATTGGCGGCTCACGTGCTTCCATGCAGTTAATGGCTGCCGAAGAAATGGGTATGGCGCCTGAAAATTTCAAGCCGATTATTGCAGATACTGAAAATGTTGCTTACAACCAGAGTACCGGGGGAAGTAGAACTACCTTCGCTACTGGAATGGCGATCATAAAAGCGGCACAAGATGTTAAGGAACAAGCGAAGCAGCGAGCTGCCGCAGTTTGGAATATCGATGCTGAACTGGTCGAGTGGGTCGATGGTGTCGTGGTTAATACCTCGGGAGACGAACGGCTAAGCATTGCTCAAATATGTGCTGGTGCAGATCGTACCGGCGGTCAGATTTCGGGTCGCGGTAATATCAACGCGCGGGGTGCTGGACCTAGTTTTGCGGTACACGTCTGCGATGTTCAGGTGGATAAAGACACGGGGAAAGTGGATGTGATTCGCTACACGGCGGTCCAAGACGCCGGAAAAGCCATACATCCGAGTTATGTAGAAGGCCAATATCAGGGCGGTGCTGCACAAGGCATAGGTTGGGCGTTAAATGAAGAGTATGTCTATAGTGACGCAGGTCTTTTGCAAAACCCGGGGTTCCTAGACTACAGAATACCGTTGGCGTCAGACTTACCCATGATCGATGCCATCATTGTTGAAGTGCCGAATAAGCTCCATCCCTACGGTGTTAGGGGCGTTGGTGAGTCCGGTATTATTCCACCATTGGCAGCAACAGCTTATGCAGTAAGCGACGCTATCAAGGCTCCCATCATTGATTTACCCTGTTCTCCTGTCAACGTCTTAAAAGTTATTCAGGAAAATGGTTAACAAAGGTGCTTAAAGCGGGATGCCAGTGATGGGCTGGCATTAAACTTTATATCAATGAATAGAGTTTCTCCATCTGTTCGAAAGTCTAGAGCAGCTAACGGTAAATATCGAAAAAAGTAGGAGTACAGAGCAATGAATGGTGCAGAAAGTATGCTGCAGACCCTAATCAACAATGGTGTTGAGGTTTGTTTTACCAATCCCGGTACGTCTGAAATGCATATGGTCGCAGCTATAGGCAAGTCTGAAGGCATGCGTTCAATACTGGGATTGTTCGAAGGCGTATGCACTGGTGCGGCTGACGGTTATGGTCGAATGGCTGGTAAACCAGCTTGCACATTGCTACATCTTGGGCCGGGCTTATCCAATGGCTCCGCTAATTTACACAATGCGAAGAAAGCAAATTCTCCGATTATTAATCTTATCGGTGATCATGCCACCTACCATAAAAAATACGACGCACCGTTAACCTCTGACATTATCGGTTTGTCGGGCCCTGTTTCACATTGGGTTAAGAGTGTTGAAACCGCTGAAAGCTTACCGGAAGCTGCGCTTGAATCGGCATTGGCTGCCAATGTGCAACCGGGGCAAATTGCAACTTTAATCATACCAGCGAACTGTGCCTGGGACGATTCAATCGATCCTTTGCCACAAGGAACGATGCCTGCAGTTCCTTGCGTGTCGGATGAAGACGTTGCCACTGCTGCGTCGCTTTTATCGAATGGCAAGCCCACCATTATTTTGCTCGGTCATATGGGGATGACCGAAAGCGCGCAGCATGTTGTTGATAAAATTGCCCAAGCGACGGGTGCCCGTGTTATGTGCGATACCTTTACAACTCGCTTTCCGCGGGGAGAGGGACGTTGTGAAGTAGAGCGGTTGGGTTATTTTTCTGAACAGGCAACCGAACAGGTTAAAGGCACTGAGCAGTTGATTATGGTGGGAACGAAAGCCCCCGTCGCATTTTTTGCTTATCCCGGTAAGGCGAGTGAGTTTTATCCCGAAGGCTGTGATTTACATGTCCTTGCCGACGCTAATCACAATGCCGTTGATGCACTGACTCGTTTGTGCAGCGCTGTGTCGGCAAATGACTACGCGCCACGGAAAATAAAGCGCCAGAAGAATGGTGTTGGTAGTGGCGAGCTTAACCAGTTCACCGTTGGTCTTACAGTAGCTGAGTATTTGCCGACCGATGCCATTGTTGTCGACGAAGCGGCCACTTCAGGTGCAGGTAGTTTTATTAGTACAGCTGCAAGCGAACCTCACGATTGGTTGTCCCTAACCGGTGGTTCGATAGGTTTTGGATTACCTACGTCTATTGGCGCGGCAGTTGCGTGCCCGGACAGAAAAGTCGTTTGTCTGCATGGGGATGGCGGTGCTATGTATACGATCCAGTCGCTTTGGACAATGGCCCGTGAGAACCTCGATGTTTGTGTCGTAATTTTCGCCAATCGAAAATATCAGATTCTGCAAGTTGAGTTGTCGAGAGTTGGGGCTCAATCGATGACTAAGAAAACTCTGGATATGCTGGATATTGGTAGTCCCGATATGAATTTTGTACAAATGTCGGAAGGCATGGGCGTTAGAGCTAATCGCGCTGAAAGTATTGAAGAATTTAACCAGCTATATCTCGATGCGATGCAAACTCAAGGGCCTTGTCTAATTGAGGTGGTTTTACCTTAATTGATAATAAATTGATGTGTTTGGGATTCACTTGCTAGTCACTTGTCGAGGTTAGTAACTCAGTTTAAATCAATTTATCAAGAGTATTCGGTAGCCCAGTGGCATAAGGTTCTTTGTCATTGGGCTACCGACAAGCTTAAAAAAATTGACTCCATTAAGTCGTTTCCTCCCGCCTGCCTCCAAAACCATTCCCGTGTGGACAATGACCATTTCATAACGTACATTCAGCCACACAAGACGATCAATTAATAATTCAATGTTAGGTGTGGAATGGCTACCGTTAACTTCTCTACCGAATTACAAAAATTCACGAACGAAGCACATACTCAAATTAGCTCCACCGTGTATCGTGATATGCTCAAAGAATTAGAGTTGCGCTACCCGTTGCTGAAAAATAGCCAGCTTGCGAAGATGGCTGTGGCGATCGATGGAGTGATTATTGTCGACCCTTTCTTCGATGTCATTCCGGTTGATGGCGACGTATATTTTCTACATTTCATTGCAGGTGGGTAAGTTACGGCTGATGGTTTTAGCGGTCACATAGACGATTTTTTGCAAGCCCGTCTAAGTCGTGAGATTATTTTACTAAAAAAAATTGCTTAATGGTAATGCAAAAAAAGCTTGAGAGAAATCACTCTCAAGCTAGTTGTTTGGGCAATCGTTGGGCTGTAGCGAGGCTGCCGCTTGTGGCTGTACGATGACAACGTTCTGTGATGTTTATAACTAAGTCCTATGTTCTTGACCTAACGATTACAGGCTTTTTACAGGGCATTCACAGAACTTAGTTGAACATGTGGAAATTTAATCTAAACGGGCTTGAGCATATCCTTTTAGAACCACCGCCCCATCTTGATTGGTTGTGATTACATCGAAATTACCCAGTTGCTGGCCATCGACTTCTTCGATATTTTCAAGTGTTGCCGAGGCTTCCAAATTATCGCCCGGCCATACTTGATTGGTAAAGCGAACGCCAAATTTAGTAAGCCTGCCATCGCCGACATAATCAGTCAGCATTTTTCCCGTCATCCCCATCGTTAACATGCCGTGGGCAAAAACAGATGGGTAACCGGCTACTTGTGTCGTGAATACTTCGTCGGTATGCAGGGGGTTATAGTCTCCGGAAGCGCCGGCGTATTGAACAATTTGAGTGCGTTTGAGGTCTTCGACCAGCGTTGCTGTATGAGCTTGACCCGCTTTTAGATCGTTTGCATTTAAAGCCATTGTAGTTCTCCTTTTACTGGTCGACAGGACGTTCGGTACGTACACCAACGCCTTTAGCGGTAACGACGAGTTCGCCATTCTGATCGCGATATTCCGTGATCGATTCAGAAAAAACTAACTTACCGGAACGCTTGCCTTCTTTTTCCCACGTTTTCCCCGGTAGGTTGGTTGCGGTGAGAACATCGCCAGGTTTCGGATGTCTGTGATATTCGAAATGTTGTTCCGCATGCAATCCACCTTTTGTGTCAGACGATTTCTCGCCGTCCGCTTTTGGTTTGAGTCCAGTTGCTTCTTTACCTGAGCCGAACCAGGGTTTTCCGATAGCGGGCCGGAGAAAGTAATCGGGGTCAAATTGTGCGCTGGATTGCATAAACGTAGGTGGGGCTATAGTCGATCCCGGTTCGGTAGATTTCGCATATTCATCATCGAAATAGATTTGATTGTCATCACCTACGGAACGAGCGAACATCATGATGTGGCTTGCTTCGATCGGAAATTTTTTAACGGCCATCGTGGTTCTCCTAGTTGTTAGCTTTTATTGGTTTGGGAGGCTATCAGAGGATTAAGGGCATGTACAGAGGTTAAGATCCCGTGCTTTTTGAGCGGCAGATTACGCGAATATTTTTTCGCGTCGGCCCGCCGTCCACGTTGTTCATTGCTGTAGAAGCTCTATGCCTAACTGGCTATTCTCCAGTAAAAATAGGTTTACGCTTTTCAATAATAGCATCGACCGCTTCTGCATGATCTTTAGTCTTATGAGCGAGTGCCTGCAACGATGCAGAAAGTTCAAGTAAGGATTCCAGTCTTGAGTGCTCGCCTTCTTTTATCAGCTTTTTGGTCATTCTTAGCGCACTGGGTGGGTTGGCAGCAACTCTCTCTGCTAGTTCCATCGCGGCTGTCATCAGCTCGTCGTGCGCGACGACGCGTGAAACCATGCCCCAATCAAGGGCTGTTTGGGCGTTCACTGGCTCACCCGTGAACGCCATTTCGTTAGCTCTTGATACGCCAATGACTCGAGGCAAAAACCAAGCCCCACCGTCTCCTGGAATCAATCCGACTTTAACAAAACTCTCTGCAAATAACGCCTTTTCTGACGCTACTCTCATGTCACACATCATCGTAAGATCGCATCCAGCTCCAATGGCCGCGCCATTGACTGCGGCGATAATGGGGACTTCAAGCTGATTGATCGCCAGAGGGATTCGTTGGATTCCATTACGATAGCCGTCCCGTATTTCCAAGGCGCTACCGCCAAACATTCCTACCTTATCTCGCATATCCTTGACGTTTCCACCTGAGGAAAAAGCACTACCAGCCCCAGTAATTATGGCGACACGTACCGATGCGTCGGCATTGATCTTAAGACATGCTGCTTCAATGGCGTCAATCATTTCATTGTTCGAAATAGCGTTCCGCGTTTCGTGCCGATTCATCGTTAAGGTGACGATATGGCCTTCTTGTTGGTATATCAAGACATCTGTTTCAGACATTAAGGAGTTTCCTGTTTTCAATAACGGTCGGGAAAAATATCACAGCTGTTCTCATTTTTCAGCTATTGATGGCTTCAATCTTGGTTTTATTTTTGGTCCTTACCGCACAGAAGACCTTCGTCGTCGCGCAGTTCTATCGCAGGAGTGATTAGCCCCTTCAATTGGATACCTTCAATTATATACCTTAAGTGTTAAGAGTGAGCGCTGTCAAATTGATCAAGATAGAAGCTATTGCCGTGCGGTTGTTCTATTATTTTCACAAGCCCACTCCATGGTTATTTTGATTTTGGTTAGCAAGAAAAACGGTGTATTCGTGGTTAAGGCCGAGCGCTAACGTACCCATTATGACCTGATTATCTGTCAGGCTTTTCTGGTCAATTGTGCAAACATCATATTGAGTCTGGTGAGAGCAGCTTCGCTGCATAATTGCCGTACTGTGCGCGCCATCTGAGCGTTTTTAACCTTTTAACGCGAAGGCGAGGCATGAGGCCCCTCTTGCCAAAATGGCGAAGATGATGCACTCTCATTCACCAGAAATTGAAGATATAATTAAAAGAATAATACCTATCAATGGAGATAAATTATGCCTGTCAAGCTGACACTGGAAGACACTAAAGGCTGCGGTATGACCCTGGCCTTCCATGCGCAAGAACGTCCCGAAAAACTGGCAATACGAAGCAAATACGGTGATAGAACATTCGCCCAGCTCAATGGCCGAGCGAATCAATTGGTGCGCGTATTGAGAAATTCCGGATTGCAGCCCGACGACGGCGTAGCGATTTTGCTGGTTAATCGTCCCGAATTTATTGAAGCTTATTATGCTTGTTTGCGGGCAGGCTTTAGAGTTACGCCTATTAATTGGCATTTGTCGGGCGATAATGCTTCTTACGTTGTTGAAAACAGTCATGCAAAAGCGTTTATTGGCGATGTTAAGTGTGATCAGTCAGCGTTGGAGGCGCAAGGATATAACCGCGATCAGCTCAAGGTATCGTTGGCGGTCGGCGGATACCTAGAAGGTTTTGAATCGTACGACGATATGTTAGACCGAGAGTCTCAGGACAATATCGAAAATCCTGAAATAGGTGCTCAAATGCTCTACACATCAGGAACGACGGGTCGACCCAAAGGAGTGTTTCGTAACCGTCTCACCGTCGACCAGGTTATCAACACGCCGAAAACCCAGTTTGAAACTGATGCTGCATACAATCCAGAAACCGATTGCTGTTTATGTGCTGGACCTGCGTACCACGCTGCACCTCTTGCTTTTAATGTTGTGTTACCTATCGGCCAAGGAGTAGGCGTTGTACTTATGGATAAATGGGATGCTGAAGAAGCGTTGCAACTAATAGAAAAATACAAAATAACACACACCCACATGGTCGCGACAATGTTTCACCGGCTTCTTGCTTTGCCGGATGAGGCGCGCAACAGTTATGATGTTAGTTCTTTGCGGTATGTTTTGCATGGCGCAGCACCGTGTCCGGTGCACGTGAAACACCAAATGATGGATTGGCTGGGTCTAGTGGTGTTTGAATACTATGCTGCAACCGAAGGAGGAGGAGGCTACATTATTGGTCCTGAAGAATGGCTTGCTAACCCTGGAAGCGTCGGTAAGGCGCCCGTAGGAGCTGAAAACAAAATATGCAATGACGACGGCGATGAAGTTGCGGTCGGTGAGATTGGCACCATCTTCTTCAAGGCACCGGCCTTGAGGTTCGAATATTATAACGACAGCGAAAAAACAGCCGGTAGCTATAACGGCGATTTTTTCACTCTGGGTGATATGGGGTATATAGATGACAAAGGTTATTTGTATCTTACTGGTCGTAGCGCCGAAACCATTATCTCTGGGGGTGTTAATATTTATCCACAAGAGACAGACGACGTTTTGTTAAAACATCCTGCAATCGCCGATGTTTGTACTGTTGGAGTACCGAGCGATGAATGGGGTGAAGAAGTTAAATCTATCGTGCAGCTAAAAGAGGGCATTGAAAAAAGCGATGAGATGGCCGAAGAGCTGATTTCATTTGTTAGAGACAATCTCGCTGTTTTCAAATCTCCGCGAAGCATCGATTTCGTATCGAATTTGCCGAGATTACCGTCGGGTAAAATACAACGTCGTTTAGTTAGAGAGCCTTACTGGGCAGGTCGAGATAAACAAATTTGACGTCGGGTTCTCCTGAAATTTTAATTAGTACTACTGCACCGTAATGCCGAAAAATACATGTTGAGGGACCGATAGCCGCTATACGGCTTCAAAGTTTCTCGAAATTTCCTGCAAAACCACAGGTCTAATTGGCTGCCATCGAAGAAACTATAGCGCCGCATGAGGTAAGGCAAGGCTTTAAGTTTTATGTAGGACCCTGGTTAATGCGATGTACATACCGACATCCCTGAGGGGTAACTGCAGTTTTTTAGCATAAGCAACAATGTCGCTCACGTTTTGTCGAATGGTTTTTTGTGTCATGGTTTTTGCTTCGATAACTTTTGCCCCGCCCTCAAAGACCTGTTCGTCACTGACAGCAGAAGTTAGTTCAATAAAGGCGGCAATAACGCCTCCGCAATTGGCAATAAAATCGGGTATCAATTCAACACCTTGTTGATAGAGTAACGGATAAGCTTCAATCGTGCAGGGGCTATTGGCTCCCTCGACTAAATACCGAGCGCTGATTTTACTGACATTGTCAGTGGTGATTACATTGTGTAGTGCGCAGGGAAAGAGTACGTCGACCTTTTGAAATAGAACCTCGTTGGCTTGCTTGCTTATAAATGAGCCTTCTTGAGGAAGTAAGGTTTGAACCTTTGCGATGTTCTGCTCGATGAGCGCATTTATAAGCGCTTGCGAGATGAGCCTTTCAAATTGCCATGTTCCACCATATTTTGGATCGCCAATCGCTGCCAATCTAGCACCTTTCTGGCAAAAATAGCGGCTCACAGCGGCGCCCATTGCGCCTACCCCATGCACGGCAAATGTCATCGATTCCACATCATCATGACCCAGTTCAATGAGAGTTGACGCTGCCTCTGCGACGCCGAGCCCTGCTATCCCCTCCTCGTCGTAGTTTGTGCCGCCCATCGCTGCTGTTTTGCCGGTAAACGAACGGCGCGAGTTTAATGTATCGCAGGCCCAGATCGCATGTTCCGGCGCAGCGCCGATATCGAAGCCGAACCCGCCGAAAATACCACCGTTTTCGTGTAGGTAGGGCTCGCAAAGTTTGACAAACTTTCGATACTTTTTTTCGAATCCTGCTGCCTTCGGATCCGCATTAAGGCCCGATTTTGAACCACCTAAAGGCAGGCCCGCTGCCGCATTTTTTATGGCCATAGTTCTCGCCAGCATCTTTACTTCATCAAGGTTCAGGCCTTCTCGGATACGTGTTCCTCCCTTGCCACAGAGGGGCAAGGGGCCATGGGCAGAAATCCCCGTATTCCAGACTACAACATAACCTTCAACGTTCAAGGCTGGATCGCGCACGGTGATTTCCAGCTCGGCTTGCATGTTGTCGAAGCTCTCTTGTAAGAGAGCTAATTGCCGATAAAAATCTTCTTCAGAGTTTTCGTTAATGATCATAGGTATTTTTATAAATTAAACTCAATGCCCTGAGCTAAGGGCAGGTCTGAGGAATAGTTAACGGTTGATGTCACTCTTCGCATGTAGCCTTTCCATGCGTCAGAACCCGATTCTCTGCCGCCGCCCGTTTCTTTTTCACCGCCAAAGGCACCGCCTATTTCAGCGCCGCTGGTACCAATATTAACATTGGCGATACCGCAGTCACTGCCCTCGGCAGAAAGAAACAGTTCTGCCTCACGGATGTCGTTCGTGAATATCGCAGACGACAGACCTTGAGGTACACCGTTGTGTTTTTCGATGGCTTCATCAATAGTGTCGAACGCAAAGACGTAGAGAATGGGTGCAAAGGTTTCCTCTTTAACGACATCTATGTTGCTCGGGTTTTCAACCAGTGCGGGTTTCACGTAAAAGGCTTCAGAATAGTGGTTTTCCATGACTCGTTCGCCTCCGGTGATTTGACCGTCGCAAATGGCTAACGATTGCTGCATGTGGTCATAGGACGATTTGTCGATAAGGGGCCCCACAAGCATGTCTGGGTCCATCGGATCGCCCACCCGAATACTTTGGTAGGCAGCTTTAAGTGATGCGAGTAGATCGGTATAGATATCGCGATGAACATAAAGTCGTCTTGTCGATGTGCATCTTTGTCCGGCGGTGCCCACTGCGCCAAATAGAATGGCGCGAACAGCCATGGTTAAATCCGCTGAAGGGCAAACGATGATGGCGTTGTTACCTCCCAGCTCGAGAATAGAGCGACCAAAACGCTCGGCTACCACGGTTCCGACTTTTCTTCCCATTGCGGTGCTGCCGGTTGCGCTGATGACGGGAACCCGGATATCGGCGGAAAGTTGAGCACCGGCTTGCGCTTCGCCAATAATGACCTGTGATAAGTCATCGGGTATATCGCCGGTTTCACGGGCAGCATCTTCAAATAACTTTTGGCAGGCTAAGGCACAAAGCGGCGTTTTTTCAGAGGGCTTCCAAATAACGCTATTGCCGCAGACAATCGCTAACGCGGTATTCCAAGACCATACGGCGACAGGAAAATTGAAAGCGGAAATTATTCCGACTGGACCGAGAGACTGCCAGGTCTCAGACATACGGTGTCCAGCGCGCTCCGACGCAATTGTGAGACCGTATAGCTGACGAGATAAGCCAACGGCAAAATCACATATGTCGATCATTTCCTGTACTTCTCCTAAACCCTCCTGATAGCTCTTTCCGTTTTCAATCGTTACGATTTTGGCCAGCGCTTCTTTATTGTCCCTTAACTTATTGCCAAGAACTCTGATCAATTCTCCACGTCTTGGAGCGGGTACCATTTTCCACGCTTGGAACGCTGTCTTCGATTTGGCAATAATTTTATCGACCTCTTCCTGAGAATGACTGTCGATTCGCCCCAGTGTCGATCCGTCGATCGGGCTTCTGACAATAAGATCACCTTTTAGAAAAAGTGATTGATCAAGCCCTAAGTCTGAAAGGGCTTCTGAAACGTTGTGCGCTAATGTCATGTTCTAGTCCTTACTTCTATATGTTGGATGTTAAGCAGCTTGTGATCCGAAAACCGAGCTATTCGATGTCTCTAATGCTTGCGGCTTTGAGTAGTAACGGCCAAAGCGGTTGTTAATGAAGCTGTCGAAGGAAATGTCTTCCTGTTTGACGAAGCCCTTCTGGGGTATTTTCCCTTCGGCTAGTAAATCGAGAACGGTACAAATACCGGCCGCGGTGGTAATCTGGATGGCGCTCCACTGTTTGTCGTTAATAGTTTGGCTATAAATTTTGTTAGCATAAGACTCTTGAATCAATTGCCCATTTCGGTAGCCACTGACGGTTATAAAAACTAGCACCACATCCTGATAGGTGAGTGGCAGTGAAAATTCCAGGATCTCCTTGAACAACGACTGATGCTCTCGTAGCCGAAGGTCCTGCAATAACATTTTCATTATGTCGCGATGGCCTGGGTAGCGGACGCTGCGATAATTAAGGCTATCTACTTTACCCGCTAGTGTTTCACAAAGAGTGCCGAGGCCTCCTGAAGTATTGAATGCCTCGTAACTTATGCCGTCCAAAGCGAAGGTTTCCAGTTCTTCTAGAGGTAAAACCTGAGTGAATTTCCCTTCGACAATAGCCTCACAAGGATTGCAGTACTCGTTAATGAGTCCGTCGGTTGACCACGTGAGGTTGTATTTAAGGGCATTTGAGGGGTATTTAGGCAATGCGCCTACGCGCATGTGAACATTTTGCAACTTATCAAATTTCATCGCCAAATCATAAGCCGCAATCGTAATAAATCCGGGTGCCAAACCACATTGGGGAATTAGCGCACAGTTGGCAGTTTTAGCGAGCTCTTTAACGAGTTTAGTACAGGCCACATCTTCAGTGAGATCAAGGTAATGGACGCCATTTAGAGCGGCCGCCTCCGCAACATATTGGGTAATATGAAAAGGACAGGCGCTAAGGGCCGCAAATTTCCCATCCATTGCCATCTGCAAATCTTGTGAATTCGTAACATCCAATTTAAGTGGAATGATGTTAGCGTGTTTCGTCAACCGGTTTAAGTTGTCTTGATTGGTGTCGCCAACCGTTACCAGATAGTCTCCGCAATTGGCCAGCAGGTCACTGATTATAATGCCTATTTTACCAGCGCCTAGAAGCAGAATGTTTTTCATGTGTTTCTCCGTAAATTTTGGATAGATCGTGGATAGCTCGATGTTTTTAGTTTAGTCTGGCTTCACGTCGATATGTATATTGTAAATGCACAATGTGATAAGTATTTTGGCTCAAAATCGCGGGAAACCCGTCAATATGATAATAGACAGTAAAGATAAGGCCCTGCTAGAACTTCTGAGTGCCAATAGCCGTGAGTCTACGGCCGAGCTGGCGCGTAAATTGAAATTGTCTCGTTCTACGGTTAAAGACCGCATTGAAAGATTGGAATCGCGCGGTGTGATAAAGGGTTACACGATTCGTTTTAGCGAAGAATACTCCGTAAGCCAAATTCAGGCGCATGTAATGATAAGTAGTCATCCCAAGGATTCGGCGGAAATTGTGAAGACATTACGAAAAATGGCGGCGGTAAAATCCCTGTATGCGGTCAACGGTATTTACGACATGATTGCCATGTTGAGCGTAGAGTCAACTCGGTCTTTGGATTTAGCCTTAGATACTATTGGGGACATTAATGGTATTGAAAAGACGGTGTCTTCGATTATTTTATCGACCAAGTTTGAAAAATGATTTTTGGTGGTAGCAGACGCCTTAGAAAAATCCGAAAGTGAAAAGCTGCGCTGTTTTTATCGAAAGGCGATCTGTCTCTGTGGTTG
>JBLHNZ010000068.1:0-12778 GCA_047623245.1 Oceanicoccus sp.
AATATTCGGTTCACAACGAAGTTTTGGGCCGTATGGCGCGTTTCTTTGGCCGTGTTATGTGTGTTTTGTGCAACTCAATCTCTTGGAGCTATATTAAAAGTCACTTCATCCACACCCGTGGTGCTCATTCAATCGGAAGATAATTATCAGGAGTCGGCGCTTCTCGATGTGGGAATCACTCCCTTTGGTGTCGGCTTGGAGTTTAATGCCGAAGACGAAACTGTTTTACCTGCTGTGAGAAGCGCAGAAGGTGTGTATTTCGCGAATCAATTGGCAAAAACGATAGAACAAAGTGGTGCGTGGGGTGCTGTTCGAACAATCGCCAAAGAGGATGTGGTTGTAGATTTAATCGTTAAAGGCATTATTAGTAAATCCGACGGGCAAACGTTGGATTTAGAGGTCGAAGCAAGAGATAGCAGTGGAAGAGTGTGGTTTAGCGAGAACTATAACCAAGTCGTCGGAAAATACGCCTACGATCGGCGCTTGAAAAGAAATCGTGATCCTTTTCAAAACACTTTTAATCAAATATCTAATGATTTACTACAATTCCGGCAGTCGCTAAAAACCGAACGTGCGGCAACGTTAAGAGCTATTTCTAATGTTCGTTTCGCTCAACAGTTTGCGCCCGATGCATTTGCCAATTATTTAGAAAAAAATGTAAATGGAGAGATGGAGCTTCTACGATTGCCGGCTGAACAAGATACAGTTTATCTGAGAACTCAAAAGATTCGAGAACGAGACTATCTCTATATTGATACAATGCAGGATTATTACGATCATTTTAGCCAAAATATGCACGAGCCTTATCAAAGTTGGCGACGTGCCAGTTATGATGTCGTTGTCAAAATAGATCGATATAATAGCCAGGGTAATCAACGTATATTCGCGGGGGTTTTGGCTGTTGTTGCAGGTATCTACGGAAGGTATGAAGGCAATAATCAATATACGTCGGATTTTGGTACCGCCACCGCTGCGGCCGGAGGGTATTTGATAAAAAGCGGTCTGGAAAAAAAATCGGGGAAGACAAAGTTTATCGAAAATCTTTCGGAAATGGGAGCGTCTCTCGAAATGGAAATTGAGCCTCAAATAATAAAGCTGGACGACAGCGCGGTTACTTTGTCGGGCACCGTTGATTCTCAATATGAGCAGTGGAAAGTGCTGCTCAAGAAAATCTATCATGCTGAAAGAGGCACCGTAGACAACAGACAAACTGAATCGATTCCAGGTACCATTGTACAGGCGCAATAAACTTGATAGAAAACTCAAACCTTTCAGCACAGACTCCAGAGCAAGAAAGCTACACAATTAGTAACCAGCACGCCGGAGATAGTACACCTGTCTGGCGGCGTTTTGTCGTTGTTCTACTCGTTCTGCTTTTGATGGCTGTTGTGGTTGTTTTACCGCGTTTTTTTCAGCAGGAAAATCCCATCATCGCCGACGAAGATCTGCGTCCCGTAGCAAATAATGAATTGGTCAATCCAGTTTCGGAGTTGGACAGCCCTCTTGCCGAAGCCGAGAAACTACAATTTCGCCGTGATACGCAAGATGTGCTGGCAAATATTATCAATCTGAAATCGATCCTGAATGAGAAGTTTGTTAAACGTTGGGCCAATGACCCATTTGCGGAGAGTGAACTACAGCTGCTAGCCGCGGAGCAAAGTTATCAACGGGGTTACTATGAGCTTTCTCTGACTGAATTTACTGCAGTTGAAGCGAAAATGTTAGAGTTGGAAAGCCTGTATGAACCTTTGCTGAAAGCGCATCTTGCTACCGCAGAGCAGCAATTCATCGATGAAGCGAGTGACGCTGCAATTGCTGCTTACCGAGAAGCTTTGCTAATGGCGCCAAACAACGATCAGGCAATAAAAGGCTTACGGCGTGCAGAAAATTTACCACAAGTGCTAGAGCGTCTGTCGCTGGCTCGGGAAAATTTTTCTCAAGGCGAATTTGCAGAGTCTATCGAGCAGACCGAATTAGCACTGGCACTTGATTCAGAATATAGTCCCGCCATCCTCCAAAAGAAGCTTGCTTCAGATGCCTTCCGAGAACAACGTTTTCAGGATTATATGAGTCAGGGGTATGCGATGTTAGATCAGCGCCAGTGGCAAAAATCGCAAGAAGCCTTTAGTCATGCTAGAGATGAAAACAAAGAACGGACGGAACCTATAGAAGCCTTAGATCAAGTAGCGTCGAGGCGGCAGCAAGAAAAAGTACGGCAAGAGTTAGAGCGTGCGCAACAGTTTGAAAGCAATGAACAATGGCAAGAGGCGCTTGGAGTGTATGATCAATTGCTGGTACGTGACCCGGGATTGGTGGACGCGGCAGCTCGGAGGGTCAAAGTACGCGTACGTGCAGCTATCGATAGCGAACTAAATCGCTATTTAAGCAGCCCGCTGGAATTGTCTGATGGACGGCTTTACAACAAAGCTCAGCAGTTACTGGTAAACACCCGTTCTCTTGCGCAACCCGACAGTCGCTTACACGATCAGCTCGAGCAGTTAGCAAAGGTACTTGAGCGAATGTCACAGGAATATACCGTTGAGTTTGTTTCTGACGGATTGACTGATGTGAGTTTGTTCAGGGTGAGTTCCTTGGGTCGATTTATTAGTAAAGCATATCGCTTAAAACCTGGTAAATATGTTGTTGCGGGAGGTCGGCCAGGATACCGCGACGTGCGCATTGAATTTACGCTGACAGGTCTAGATGAATTTCCAAAAATTCGTGTTCAGTGCACTGAATCCATTTAAATAAAAATTGAAAGTAAAATGAAAGACTATGAATTCAGACGATAAGACAAAAGGAACAATAGATAGCTTCCAACAAGAGTCGGAGCCGCAACGCCAGTTGAATTTTAATACGATAGTGCCGCAAGACTTTACGCCTCCGGACATGGTTCAAAACAACCGGAAAAAGAAAGTTTCTCCGGCGTGGATAACTGTTATTTCTATCGCTTTTGTCGGCGTTCTTTTGCTGATTTATTTACGTTTAAGTACTGCGGTGTTGATCACCACCGTTCCTGAAAACGCGCAAGTGCAAGTTTCTGGCTTTAGTCCGTTTATTGCAAATAGCCATCTGTTGTTGGCTGGTAACTACCGTGTCACCGCAACTGCAAAAGGTTATTACGAAAGCGTGACAGAATTGACTGTAGAAGGAGCCGATTCACAAGCGTTGGAAGTTGTTTTGACCCCCTTGCCTGGACATGTAGATATTATTTCCAATGTTTCGGAATTATCTGTTGTCGTTAATGGCCAGCCCTATGCTGAGAGTCTTCCTGGCATCATTAAGAATCTCCCCCAGGGATCTTATGAGTTTGCATTTTCGAGTTATCGGTATTTTCCGCAGAAGGTGAATTTCGAGGTAGAAGGCTTCGATAAGCTTCAGGAGTTAGCCGTAGACATGTTGCCCGCCTGGGGGGAACTCAACGTAACGACTTTACCGGGAGGGGCTGATATTTCGGTTGATGGAAATTTTGTGGGAAAAACGCCACTTAACATCGAAGTATTGGAAACTGGCAGTGACATCTCGCTTTTGAAATCAGGTTTTAACCCTTGGTCCAAAACATTGGTAGCTAATGCAGGAGAGACAGCAGAGTATCCAGTAATTACCCTAGAGCCAGCTGATGGTGTGGTGGAAGTTCGTAGTACTCCCTCCGGTGCGAGTTTGACCATTGACGGTGTTTTCGCTGGGAAAACTCCCTTTGACAGGAAGCTTTCGTCGGGACATGTACACCATATGAAACTGTTCGCCAAAGGCTATAAAGTATTAAATAAGGATGTTCAGCTGGAGCCGGAAGAGCGGCGCACAATGAGTTGGACCTTGAAACCTGAGCTTGGTGATGTCCAGTTTCGACTGAGCCCTAGCAGTGCACAAATTTTTATCGATGGAAAACTTCGAGGTACAGGTAATCAGGTCTTATCATTGCTTGCGATCGAGCAAGTGGTCGACATTAAACTCAATGGTTACGTTAGTCAGCAGCTCAGACTGGCGCCAAGGGTTGGTCTTACACAATCTGTGACCGTAAACCTATTGACCGAAAAGCAGCATTACTGGGCTCAATTCCCTAATAAATCTGTCGGGCCGGCAAACATAGAAATGACGTTGATGCGTCCTGATAGCACTTTTACCATGGGAACGGCTCGGCGTGAATCGGGTCGTCGATCTAATGAAGCAGAGCGCAATGTCAAAATAGACAAGCCTTTTTATATAGCGACATTTGAAACAACCAATGCCCAGTTCCAGCAATTTAAACGAGATCACAATTCTTTGCAGATCGCAGCAATGAGTTTAAATAACGCTAACCAGCCAGTGGTAAACGTCTCGTGGTTGGCCGCTGCCAAATTTTGTAATTGGCTCTCTAGTCAAGCTCAGTTGACACCGGTGTATGATATAGAGAAAGATAGGCTACAGAAATCCGATATGTCGGCAAATGGTTATCGCCTACCTACGGAAGCAGAATGGTCTTGGGTTGCTAGAGTTGATGTGAAAAATAAAAATCGACGGTTTGTTTGGGGTGATAACTATCCACCTGCAGAGGCTGTAGCTAATTATGCCGATCAAAGCGCGCAGACCTTACTGGGTAAGAGCGTGCCTCGGTATAATGATGGGTTTATAGTGACTGCGCCAGTCGGTAGTTTCCCCGCAGACGCCAAGGGGCTGTTCGACATTGCGGGAAATGTCAGCGAATGGACCCATGATTTTTATTCGACGAGCCCAAATAAAGGCACGCCAGAACTTAACCCATCCGGCCCCTCAACAGGACGTGATCATGTTGTGCGAGGCGCGAGTTGGAAGCATGGAGCTCGAACGGAGATTCGTTTGAGCTATCGAAAATTCGGAGGGCCGCCCGCGCTAGACGTGGGTTTTCGAGTATCTAGAAATATCGAATAGTGGCTCGCGGCGGGTTTATATCTGTACTAGTTACGCATAATAATCCAGAATTGCTCTTTGCAAAAATTGTCGGTTGAAGAAGGTTTGCGGTTGGATGTCGCTTTCCGTGGATCGGATTTTTCAAATGGTTCTTTGTTGCGTTTTAGAGAAGCTGTTCGTCGCTGTCCGTTAGTGCAATATTGGTAAATAAGGCCCGAATATGAACGTCAAAAAAAAATGGTTGTGGTTTATAGTCGTGTTACTGTCGCCGGTGTTACTGGCGAGCGAACCGGATGGCAGTAATAGTGAGCGTACTGCAGTACAAAAGACACCGGTATTGGTCACTGATGAACTTGATGAAAATACTGACATAGTTTCTGAGGACATAGTTTCTGAGGATAAGGCTTCTAAGGATAAGGCTTCTAAGGATAAGGCTTCTAAGGATAAGGCTTCTGAGGATAAGGCTTCTAAGGATAAGGCTTCAAAGGAAACTGCAGATCCAGAAAAAAAGAAACCAAATGAACAAACAGCGGACAATCCGATATTCAGTACTAACGATGAGTTTAAGCCGAGCGAGCAGGTTTCCGAAGATTTGTCGATTCCATTTCCAATCGATATTTAATGGTACTTCGACAATCTCAAACATGACATTCAAGCATAGGTAACGATAATATGATGCGAAGCAATAACAACGAATTCTTTTATCAAATAATATCATTACTATTGGCAATTATCGTCGTCCATGTCACGTATGTTGCGGTCGTTCGTCCTTTGGCTGACCAAGATATGCGCGCCAGCAAAATGATTGAAGAGCAGGGCGGCGCTTTTGAGGTGCCGCGGACGCTGGTTATGGTAATCAAAGATTTTGAGCAAGAAGCTTGTTTTATATTGATGTTGTGGGCGTTATCGATAATGGCCTACAAAGCGCGATTAACTCTTCATGAAAAACGTATGCTAAACATGCAAATTAATGAATTAGCAGAGGGGAGTCGAATTTTGCCGGAAGACGCAAACCTGCTGCTGCGTCCGCTGGATAGTCTACCGGAGGATCAGCGCTATATTCTGATTCCGAGAACCTTGCGAACTGCGCTGACACGTTTTGCGGTTACGGGTAACGTTCAGTCGGCCACCGACGCCGTAACTGAAACTTGTAATATTGAAAATGAGCGTCTGGACTCAGAGTTATCAATGGTCCGCTATATTACCTGGGCAATACCTTCTATCGGCTTCATCGGTACAGTGCGTGGTATCGGCACAGCTTTAGGCCAGGCGCATGAAGCTGTACAAGGTAATATTGCAGGGGTTACCAGTAGTCTAGGTGTAGCGTTTAATTCCACATTAGTCGCTCTACTAATTAGTATGGTTGTGATGTTCTTTATGCATCAATTGCAGCAACTTCAAGAGAGGCTCGTTTTGGACGCGCGGGCCTACAGTGAGCACAACTTGCTACGCCACTTAAAATCGGGCAATTAACGATGACTAAAGCCTTATTACATCTCAATGATTTAAACCTCTGCTGGCATCCTGAAGGCAGTTTGCCCACTCGAGAAGTGGGTGTTGCTCATTGTGGCTCTAATGGCATTGTCTACGGAAATGATGCTTGGGGGAAGTTGTGGATGGAGCCACAACATTGTTATACCCAATATTGGCAACAGTTTGGTCAGAGCGCTCTACTCCCTCCCATTCCCGGTGTACGGCATCATGCTGATTTGGTGTTTCATCAATTACAGCAATTACAGTCAGAGAGCGGAACGGTTGAGCAATTGTTAGTAGCGCCTCCGAGTCACTTTGGAAACGATGATTTACAGCTATTACTGGCCATAGGGCAATCGCTAAACTTACCCATTTGCGGTTTTATCGATCCGTCGGTCGCAAGTGTTGCAAGTTCAGGTCGTTTGTTATCGCGCCAGGTGAAAAAGTCACTTTATGTTGATATGCAGTTGCATCAGACCTTGGTGGTTGAGGTTCATCGACGTGGCGGACAATGGGTGAAAGGCGCTTCAATAACCCTTTCAGATTGCGGATTAATTCAGATTCTCAATACAGCTGCTCACTATCTAGCAGACGTATGTGTCAGCGAACATCGTATCGATCCACTCAAAATTGCTAGCACTGCGCAAACTTTGTATACCTCTATCTATAATCAATTACTTTTTTCCGAAACTGATTTCCCGATAGAGTTTGAAGCTGGGAACAATCGATTGACTTGTACCGTTACCGGTAACTTTTGGCAGAACATGTTACGTGAACGGTTAACCACTTTGTTTAATGCTGTCAACGCTGGTGCCGACGAAGATAGCGTAGTTATTTTACCGCATAACAGTCGATGGCTGACTCATATTCTCGATCTGACTCAGCCAGTGCATGTTGTAAAAGATGAAGATGTTAGCACTCATTTGTTTCGGAATTGGTCCGGTATTGTGAGTGGCGAACTCCTTCACATTGATGCATTAGACGAGTCTTTCAGTGAAACGCAGCCTACCAATGTCGCACAACGCGGCATTGCTGATCTATCTCTGGCTCCTTTAGCCAGTCATGTGTTGGTAAACGATATTGCTTATTCACTGCAAAGCGGTGTTTGGATTAACGGTGAGGACAACGGCTTAAAAGTCTCTTGCCAGCCAATAGAAAATGCGTTGTTAGAAATTAGTTTGAGTCAGCGAGTGTTAAAAGTGCATTGGCGCAATGAAGCTAAAGCGATCAGTGCGAAAATTGGTGAAACGTTTATGCTTTATAATCAGCGCTTAACCTTCATCAACGTATTGCCCGCGCAGATAATGGACGATAATACGCAAGCGCAGCCGATTTCGAGTGACCAATAGTGGCTCGGCGCAGCGTATCGGCATTCAACTTGTCCTTCTTGGATATCATGGCTTGCGGGTTTGGTGCTGTTACTTTGTTGTTTTTGATTTTGCGCCACAACGGCGACATTGTTCAAGAGATTCCGCGGCCCGATTCCGAAATAAAATTACTACAGGAAGACATTCAGTTTGCGGAGGCAGAGCAAGCGAGACTGAAAAAATTAAAGCAGCAGCAGCAGGAAGAAATTGAACGGCTACAAGCGCAGATACAGATTCTTGCAATCAATGTTGATTCGCAGGAAGAGGTCATTCATGCACAGGAAGATCCCGAAGAGAATCTCGCCATCCTGAAAAAGCAAGTGTTGGAACTGGAAAATCGAACTGCAGAAGCAGAACAATTGGAAGGTGGGGATGATACGCGGCGGTTTATTGGAGAAGGTAATAGGCAATATCTGACCGGTCTACATCTTGGCGGAGAGCGTGTGCTCATACTCGTCGATGCTTCGGCCAGTATGCTGGCCGACAATATTGTTAACGTTCTGCGACGGAGAAATATGTCTGAGGAGCAACAGCGTTTATCCTCAAAATGGCAATGGACGGTGAGAACGGTAGAGTGGCTAATTGCGCAGCTACCTTCGCATAGCCGTTTTCAGGTTTATGTGTTTAATACAACGTCCCAGCCGGTTTTAGTCGGTACCGAAAATAAGTGGCTCGATGCCGCTGATAGTCTGGATTTAGAGCGCGCCGTCGAGGCTTTACATCAACAAATACCTAGCGGCGGAACCAGTTTGGTGAATGCGTTTAATGGGATTAAATCATTTGTCGATAAACCCGATAATTTATTTCTTCTCACTGATGGTTTACCCACACAAGGTGAGAAAAAATCGAGGGGCAATAAAGTTTCTGGATCACAGCGCTTAGAGTTTTTCTATGACGCAGTTAAGGAAATGCCATCGGGTATAACAACAAACATCATCCTGTTTCCGATGGAGGGGGATATGCAAGCAGCAGGTGCTTTTTGGCAATTGGCAGCGCGAACCAATGGCGCATATTTATCGCCGTCGAGAGATTGGCCATGAGATTCTTTAGCCTACACTTTTCTCGAAGGATCGTATCAACTGGTGGCGTCCGTCAATCCAATAGGCGAAAAAAATGAAGCGTCGCTCATTACGCCGTGATATTCCAGAGGCTAGCATTTCTTTTCTCGACGTCATTAGCTGCGGATTCGGGGCTATTGTTCTATTGCTTATTATTGCCAGAATTGGCGATCCTGATAGTTTGGACCCCAGCGAAACACCGCTTGATGGGGACGTCAAGGTTATGCAGGCAACCTTGTTTCAGTTGCGTTCAAAATTGCAGCAATATCAAGCCGATATTATTAATGGCAAGTACCAGTTGGTATCTCACGAGAAAAATTTGGAAACCTTACGACAAAGGCTTGCGTCGGCTGAAAAACAATTGACGGCCGAAAAATCTGACGTGAGTATCGAAACAGCTCAACTGCAGCTTGCGCTGCAAATCTTGACCGAGGAAATGGAGCGTTTATTGGGAAAGAATTACGAAAGTCAAAATCAAGTCATTGGTGGGATCCCTGTAGATAGTGAATATATCATCTTCGTTATCGATACCTCAGGCAGCATGTTTTCTACCGCTTGGGGTAAAGTGAAGCAGGAAATGGTCAACATTTTAGACATTTACCCGGAAGTTAAAGGCCTGCAAGTGATGAACGACATGGGTAATTACATGTTCAGTGATTTTCGTGGTCAGTGGATGGAGGATTCTCCCTCCAGCCGCAAGGATATAGTGCGTGTTCTCGATAATTGGCAGCCCTTTAGTAACTCCAGCCCGGTAGAAGGTATTCAGGCGGCGATTCGAACCTATTACGATCCAGCAAAAAAAATTAGTATTTATGTGTTTGGAGACGATTTTAGTGGTTCTTCTATCAGACGTGTTGTCGACGTTGTCAGTCAGTTGAATAAAGCCCGCAAGTCCGGAGAGCGTTTGGTCCGTATTCATGCCATCGGTTTTCCTGTACATTATCAGGGTACGCCTTCTCGGTCTGCCATTCGCTTTGCTGCTCTTATGCGCCAATTAAGTTACCAAAATGGCGGAACCTTTGTGGGCTTAAACAGCCTGACTAAAGAGTGACATGGTTTTTTTTGGAAATACGGCAACATTGCCTGAACTTTAGCGGAGATAAAAATCGTTAATGTTAAAACGAGGGAACGCTCAACTGTAACATGATGGGTATTCAAGCAAAGACAGGATTACATTCGGGCTATATCGGACACCTCATTACTGTTGTCGTCTGCGGGCTACTTGCGTCTTGTGGTTCGACATCTTTAACAGTAACAGGGACTTATCCGCTGCCATTGACGAGCCGATTGCCTATGACTGCAACGTTGTTACTCGACGACGGGTTCCGTGAATATATAGCCACACCCAGTGAAAATATCACAATGAAAATGGGGGTGGCGCAAACCGCGATGATGCAAAATGTATTGAGAAAGCGCTTCACATCCTTGACCGTTGTGACTGAAGTCCCCGACGAAATTAGTACAGATATTCTTATTAAGGCTAGCGTTGCCGGTGTTCAGATTGGAACCCCGGCAGAGACGCATTTAACTGTTTTTGAAGTTTGGATTAAATACAATCTCGAAATCAGCGATAATTCGAATGAATTGATTACCAAGTGGTTTATGCCGGCCTACGGAAAAACACCCAGCGCATTTATGACATCTGACGTCAAAGCTATCGATAGTGCCGCCCAATTTGCACTGCGAGATGCAGGGGTAAGATTAATAACCGATTTGCACCGGATTCCGGAATTCCACTATTGGATTAAACAACAAGAAGTATTGGGCAAGCAGGTATTACAGCAACAAAAAGAAAAGGTAAAACCAGCGCCAGATTTAGGTACGGTCGCCGATAAATCGAGGTGGGATGATGCTTAAAATAACTTGCGTCATTGTTTTTGCGGTGATTTGCAGCGCTTGTGCAACGACCAATATCGATGAATATCGATCTACCGTCGAGCCGTTATTACTCGATAGTTCTGAAAAACTAGTGGTACTTGGTCGGAGAGACGCGGGTCATTATGAAACCGGTGTTGATTTTTCGGACTGTGTGGGCCGCGTGCTGCAGTCCAACTCCGAAATGCAAGTGATTTCAGAATTAGACTTTATCGATGCGTTTTATCCTTGGTTTGAACCTCGTATTGCACCTAAAAGCTTAAGCCGTTTAAAGCGGTTGCTGGAAGAGCCAGAATTAAATAATAAACTCGTCGAATTAGATGTGCGTTATATGGTTTGGATCGACGGGCAAACGAACACAGTGGATTCATCCGGTTCTATGGGCTGTAGTATAGGGCCTGGTGGAGCCGGTTGTTTTGGATTTAGTAGCTGGGACGATGAATCGAGTTACGAGGCAATTGTGTGGGATTTGACCTCGTTTAAAGAAAAGGGGCGGGTCAACGTAGACTCCGAAGGGACCTCCTATCTAGTGGGCGTGGTTATTCCTGTGCCGTTTATCGCGCGAGTACAAAATGACGCTTGTGTCGGCATTGGCAATCAGATTAAAGCCTTTTTTGAAGTTGCGGTCCAAAAGCAATGAAAGCACTGAATATTCGGTCGCGTTATCTATTATTGGTTCTTTCATTGGCGGTTTTTTTTGTCTTCCCCGGTGAGACGGTAAATGCCGCAAGCGGCGATGAAAAGTACAAGAAGTTTGTTGCCGATACACCTATCGTCAAAGACCCGAAATTGCGAGATTACGTTAATAGACTAGGCCAGAAGCTAGCTGCGAAATCAAATAACCCGGATATCAAATTCACATTTACCGTTTTGGACTCCCCGGGACTCAATGCATTTGCTCACGAAGGAGGTTATGTCTACATCTATCGTGGATTGATGGGTTATATGCGCAATGAAGCGCAACTTGCCGCGGTGCTTGCCCATGAAATTGGGCACGTGACGGAAAGACATGTATCTAGACAAAAGAGCGGTAACATCAGCGGAAAAGTGCTGGCAGCACTGGCGGGTATGCTTTCTGGAAGCCAGGACGTATTTGAAGCGGGCCAACTGCTTTCCAGCTCACTAATCAGAGGTTATGGCCGAAATATGGAGCTGGAAGCTGATCTGACGGGTGCACAGACTATGGCTCGACTTGGTTACGACCCACAGCATATGATTGATATGCTTTCGATAATGAAAGATTATGAAGCTCTGACAAAGAAAAAAGCAGCAGCTAAGGGCGGTGGTAACCAGACCTATCACGGATTGTTTTCTACGCACCCACGAAACGATGCACGGCTGCGAACCGTAGTGACGGAGGCCAACAAATTGGCTAAATCTGCCGCTGTTTCATTGGGTTCCGGCGCGAACACCTACCGACTGAATACTGAAGGGCTGATTTGGGGAGAGAATTTTGCTGCTAAAGAAAAGAAACCCTATCGTTATAATAATATGATTCAGAAAATTCGCTTCGATTTTCCTGAGAGTTGGCAATGGCAGGAATTATTGAGTGTTGTGAAAGGCCGTGACAAGGATAAAAAAGCGAGTTTGAGTTTGGAGTCGCTACCACGAACGGCACAAAGCCCGGAAGAATTTATACATAATCAGCTAAAAATGACTGACTTAGAGGCGGGAAAAAATATTTCGCCGGTTGGCCTAAAGGGGTACAGCGCTGTTGTTCCGGGTGTCGATACGGCTTCTCCGAGACGCTTAGCGGTTATTTATTACAAGTTGAAAGCTTACGTAATAACCGGTGAAGTGGCGGACGCCGGTGAGTTTGATCAATACGACAAAATTTTTGAAGATAGTATTTCCACTTTCCGAACGATTACTCAGCGCGAAATTGATGGTCAAAAACCCAAATCCATTCATTATGTGAAAGCGGTGAAGCAAACAGATTTTGCGGCGCTGGCAAAGAAATTTGATTTGGGACGTTACGGCGAAGAAGAATTGAGGTTGATGAATGGATATTATCCGACAGGACAGCCATCGGAAGGTCAGTGGATAAAAATTATTCGTTAGATACTCCCAGATGAATCACATATCAGTAATTCAGGCTAAACGATCGAGTTTGACGCCCTTATATTCTCTTATACGGAT
>JBLHNZ010000069.1:0-12738 GCA_047623245.1 Oceanicoccus sp.
TTCAACATCGTTAAGAATCTCACTGCCCCAATCCTGTAGCTTACGATCGCCAGAGGCAGTACTTAGAACGAGGTCTGGGTCGCGGCCCCGGTTGACAACGCTTTGTTGGTTGTCGCTTATACGTTGGCGATCATTGTCATCGCACAACGGGCTGCGTTTAAACAAACAGTATAATAAAAAGCAATCAAGGAAACGTATTTGGTCTTCGTCGATACCGAGTGGTAAATAGGGGTTCACATCAATACAGCGAACTTCGATATATTCTACACCGCTATTTTTGAGTGCAGCGAGCGGGATTTCGCCAGATGCCGTGACTCGTTTGGGACGTATTGTACTGTAGAATTCGTTTTCTATTTGTAACAACGCGGTCGAAAGTTGTTGGTATTCGCCATTACTCTGTAATCCAATTTTTTCGTAGTCAGGGTGATTATTTGTAATGGCACATTGTAAAGTACTAATGTAGTTGTCGAGGCTATTGTAGCAAATATTGAGGTTTTCCTGAGCATTGCTTTGATAACCCAAGCCCCCCATTCGCAACGAAGTTCCTTGCGGAAGGTAAAAGCTACCTTTGTCAAAACGCTCCAGTTGATGGTCGCGGCCCTTGATAAAGCTTTCGCATACGGCCGGTGAGGCTCCGTACAGATAGATGAGAAGCCAAGAGCTACGACGAAAATTACGAATTTGTTGAAAGTAGGCGTCGGTCTTATAATCTTGGAGTGGCCGTTTATCGTAGTCCTGCTTTTGCAATACTGTCCACATAGCGTCGGGAAGCGAAAAGTTGTAATGAATACCTGCGATGGTTTGCATTAGTCTGCCATATCGGTGGCCAAGCCCCTTGCGATAAGTGGTTTTCATCTGCGCAACATTTGATTTTCCGTACTGCGCAACGGGTATACTGTCTTCGTCGGCCACTACACAGGGCATACTTGCGCTCCAGAGCTCTTCGTTACCGAGGTGCGGATAAACTGCTCTGTGAACTTTGTCCAAACAATCAATAGTTTCATCTATACTATTTGAGACCGGCGTAATTAGTTCAAGTAATGCTTCTGAGAAATCGGTCGTTATATTGGGGTGTGTGAGCGGAGATCCTAGTTGTTCTGGGTGGGGAGTTTGAGCGAGTTTACCTTCTGGGTTTATGCGTAAGCATTCTCGTTCAATCCCCCGCTGCAGCAGCGTTAGTAGTGATTGATGTTGAGTCCCTTCAGTATTTTCTGAAAAAAGGCTAAGGCGTTCAGTAAATTGATCAGGCAAAATTATTACTCCGGAAGAACACTGTCTCGGCGTTAAGACTAGTCACATTATGTGGGCAGTTTAATCGCCGTGTAGTTTTGGTACAAGTGCAGACAACCGTTGGCCTGATTTTCTTCTGCATATGAGCCGCTCTTAGTACAAATAAGGACGGGTATGACAGCTACACAAATTCAACAGTCAGATATTTTGAATTATTGGTTTGGCGACATTGGTGAAAGCTTTGATGTTCGCGAGCAGCACAAAGTTTGGTATGGCGGTAGCGCTGAAACCGATGAGCATATCAGGCAGCAGTTTGGTCTTAGGGTGGAGTTGGCAATTTCCGGACAGCTCGGGTCTTGGCAGAATACGGCTATGGGTACGCTAGCGTTGGTATTGGTGCTTGACCAGTTTACCCGTAATATTTTTCGAGGCACCGTACAGGCTTTTGCCGGAGATTATCTGGCACTCCGAGTTGTAAAAGATAGTGTTGAACGTGGCGTAGATAACCAGTTGTCGATCGTTCAAAAAAGTTTCTTTTATATGCCGTTCGAACACTCCGAGAGCTTGCAGGATCAAAATCTGTCTGTCGATTTGTTTACAAATTTATTGGATGACGCTCCAGCTGACGGCAAGGCGACTGTCGAATCTAGCCTAAAATTCGCGCAAAAGCATCGTGATATTATTAGAGGATTTGGCCGTTTTCCTCACAGAAATAAGATCCTAAAGCGCCAGTCGACAGCTGAAGAATTAGCCTATCTCGCTGGTGGCGGAGCGAGGTTCGGGCAGTAGTTGTTAATGGAATCTGGTCAATGAAACATTATAGTTAGCTGCGCTAATTGGTATGTTATTGATATTGATCGTTTTTTTGGTTTATAGTGGGCTCTTGTGGGCAGCGATAAAGCGCCCGTGAAATACGTGTGCGGGCCAAGGACGAGTGTTTAGATCGCATATACATTGCTATAGTCAAATAGAGAATAGTACTCGATTGGTTGTAAGTCCGGTGGCACCGAAATTCCTCGCTAAGATAATGAAGCAGTAGTATTTAAAACTGTCGTAGTCAGTTCGTGCAAGACATAGGTTTTTTGCAATCGAGGTTTCAAATGTACGGAATGACTATAATTAATTGGCGACAGACAATGTATTGGAGATACAAATGGAATTTGAAGATTACTTAAAGATTCTATCTTCTAGAGATGGTTCTGATCTCTATTTAAGTACTGGAGCTCCTCCCTGCGCAAAGTTTCAAGGGACGCTTAAACCTCTTGAAAAGGTGGTAATGGCCCCAGGAACGATTAAAGATATCGCCTATAAGCTAATGGACGCCAAACAGCGCGAAGAATTTGAGGAAGAGCTGGAGATGAATCTTGCTCATTCTATTCCCCAAGTCGGCCGGTTCAGGGTCAATATCTTTAAGCAGCGCAATGAAATTTCTATTGTTGCCCGCAACATAAAAGTCGATATTCCAAAGTTTGAAGATTTGGGTTTACCTGAAATTCTCAAACAAGTGATAACGGAAAAACGCGGTTTGGTCCTATTTGTTGGGGCCACGGGCTCGGGTAAGTCGACATCGTTAGCGGCCTTAATAGACCATCGAAATAGTACGTCGGCCGGACATATTATCACCATTGAAGATCCCGTTGAATTTGTTCATCGCCATAAAAAATCGGTGATCAACCAGCGCGAAGTTGGTGTCGATACACGAAGTTTTCACAGTGCTCTAAAAAATACCCTCCGGCAGGCTCCAGACGTCATACTGATTGGAGAAGTGAGAGAGAGAGACACTATGGAGCACTGTCTAGCTTTCGCAGAAACGGGACACCTGGCTATTTCGACCTTACATGCAAACAATGCGAATCAAGCATTAGACAGAATAATCAATTTTTTCCCAGAAGACCGGCGTCAGCAGCTGCTGATGGACTTGTCGACATCAATGAAGGCCATTGTTTCTCAACGGCTGATTCCGACTGTTGACGGCAAGCGGGTAGCCGCAGTCGAAATTTTGTTGGGCACCGCCACTATCCAAAAGAAAATCCTCAATGGGGAGATGGAGGAAATTAAGGGAATAATGGAAAAATCCGAAAATCTCGGTATGCAAACCTTTGATTCAGCGATATTTAAATTGTACAAGGCGGGGAAAATAACCTTGGATGATGCGATTCGCAATGCCGATTCAGCCAATAATCTGCGTTTAAAAATCAAATTAAGTAACCGAGATGAACCCGGTGCCGCGGAAGAAGATTCCGCAGAGAGCGATGCCTTCAGCTTTAGTTTGGAGAAGATTTCTGAGGATGTCGCAGATGATGAGCCGGTAAACCCTTTTGCGCCAAAAAATTGATAGTTGTGCCCGACAGCCTATGTCTGGAGGTGTCCATCGTTAAGCTCTTATGGTTAATGATCGGATACTAACTACAAAACAAGCGGGAAACCTTACTTGCAGGTTATAGTTAAAGAATACCTGCGATTTGGTTTTTCCAACCGCTTATATCTGTGTTTTCAGCGTCGTATAACTCAAATCCGATATTATAGTGGTCATTCTCCTTTTCAATCCATCGGACTTCGCCCACCAGATAAAGCTCCTTCTCTCCCGGTTTCAAGTCAGCGCAGATCCTTAAAATACTGCCCGTGGGTATTTCTGTATCCATTTGCAGTTGAATGCCATTCGCTGAAATGTCGATGCTATTACATATGATGACTTTCGTATCCTCGATTTCGTCATCGTTTTGAGAATATATTTCGACAAAAAAAGTGGTTTCTTCATTGACTCGTATTTCACTGCGTTCATCGGTCGATTTACTCATAATTTCTTCCTCTCACGCAAGTTGTTGACCACTCTTTCCAGAGCGCCTTCAAAATTACTTCCTGGTTCGAGAATTGTAGCTGATTTGAGACGCAGCATTGCGGTCAATTCGTCCTTCGTTAGCATGTATTTTTTCACGCCAGATCTGTCTACGAAAATATAGTGTTGCGATGTTTGAATAATGGCGGCTAACTTACACCGGGTAGTCTCTCCGTCCGTTTCCTGAAACACTACCTTGCCACCTACATTCAGATCAGAAATTTCGAATAGCGGTTTCTTTTCCTGATTCTGTTCCGCATTATGTTGGTGAAGCGGTCTTTCACTGTTATTTTCGATGAATCCTGTACGTGTCTGCTTAGAGACTTCAGGTAGCTCAATTTTCTTTGGAGTAGTGGTAAACTGTGCGGTCGCTTTTGCTATTTCTTGTGCTCTGAAATGGGCTTTCTTTAAGGCGACGGCTTCCAACAGCGCCTTCTTTCGGGCTTCTTCGCGCGCGCGCTGCTGCTTTATGATGATTTTTTTTTCGAAAGCTTGATCGTGTAAGGACTGCTTTACATTGCTCTTATGTCGTTCAAAAAGAACGGAGAGAATTTTCTCACCCGTTGCTATAAGTGGATCTCTAATATCAATGCGGCTAACTGTTTTGGATGATAGGAGATAGGCAAAATCCTCGAAGCTCGTGTAGCTAACTTTCATGCCTAGAAAATTCGTAAAAAGAAGCTGTTTTACTTGAGATATTTTCACGCATAGCTTGATTTTTTGATCGCCGTTATCGGTATGGTGAATGAACCACTGCCCTTCACTAAGCGAGGAGACCTTATCCAGTAAGGTTTTACTGATAGAAGCTGTCGAGCTGATCAGGGGGTCCGTGTTGTCTATTAACTCAAAATTCTGATACACCAACGTCTCAGACTTTAGTATCTTTAGATGCTCCTGCTCAATTAAAGCGAGCTCCTCATCAATGTTGCCACTGTGGTGCAACCCGATTGTCGCCTCTCGAAGTTGTTCGGAAATTTCGGAAATAGAATTAATAATATGTTGTTTTCTTTCTGAGTCTTGGTCGTCGACGGGCTGAAAACTCCAAATTAGCGTTTCGGTCAAACGTATTATATGGCTCCATTCTTCACTTTCTTTTCCTTTATTTACGATGAGTAGACGCATGGACTCGCGCCAGGGTCCCTGTAGGAATTCGATAATCGGTAATGGTAGTTTTTTGCCCGCCATGTGTTGATTCAGTGTCTTGGCGCTGAGTTGTTGTGCATGCTTGGCGTGTAATGTACCTATTTCGACATCGCGTAGCCGTGACTCCAGCTTTTGTATGCGTTTTTGGTCCTTTTCAAAAAATTCGTTCAGTAAAATGAAAACGTGTTCCATTTCGTTTTTCGGGTCGATTGCTGCGTTCAATTTAACCAAAAATTTCTCTGCAGATCTTCCTTGCTCGGGTTCCCAGCCCATCGAGTACCGATAGATCAGCCTAAACGTTGCCGCTAGCTTATCGTCCTTCCAAGGTAAACGTTCGTTTAACAAAGCAATGGCAATGGCTGGTTTTAAGCGTTGGAGTTGCAGGTTAATAGATGGGTGAAGTTTGCTATTTCTCACATAATTGTTGAAGAGCTGGTCGACAAAGGTAAGCACGCTGTAGCAGTCGGCATCGAGAGTTTCAATGGAATCGATATGTAATTTAACGGAATTAACGAGTGTTTCGGTGTTGTTTAAGGCTCGTTGCGAAAGCAGGGCTAATAATTGTTGTTTGTCGATTTCTTGAAAATTATTTAGATTGGAATGGGGATAACTATAATTCAATAACGATTGGCATTGATTCCATTCGCCGGTTAGCACCGAATTCAACTCAATTAGCGTATTTTTCGAATCACTCATGAATTAGCATTAAATTTTTGAAAAAGTAGAAACAGCAAGGAGCCCCACGATAATACTAATACCATCAGGCGCCATTTTTTTTTATCAATACCTTGATCGCTGTTTTGTTCTACTTGTCTGCCAACGATATTAAAAGAGCCGCATGCGGGACACTTTCCATTTGGGAAAGCCCCTTTTTGTTTTAAACTGCAGTCTCGACAATGATAGGACATAGTGTCTACCGATGTTTGTCTATTAGGTTATTCGTCACAATTCTAAGCACAGCTATGAACCGTAACAGCGGAAACACAGTACATAATGCCAAATATAGAACCTGGCAACAAGCGCTGGCGGGATATACCTCACTCTCTTAATTTACTGTGTTGCGAAAACAAATCCCCGCTTCCCGCACCGCAGGCAATAATTGTTCTGAGCGCTTCATCTACTTTGATATTCGCGAGTATCGTTACTTGATCTGGAGGTAAGTGGTATATCATTCCAGACGTAGGATTTGGCCCAGTGGGTACAAAAACAGTATACCAGCCATTGCTATGGTTACTGGTTATTATTCCAGTGACTTCGGTAGCAATATCGGCGCCAAAGAGTCTGATTCTGGCAACTTGTCCTTTTTGAAATGGTGACTCACTGTTACCTCCAAAAAATTGGTGGATAATATCCCTAATCAGATTATAACCTGGAGCAAGCTTTGCTAATGAGCTATCGAATCGGGAGTGAAGCCACTTTCCAGCGCCTGTAGCGACAAAATTGCCGACTACAAAAAAGCTGATCAAAATTAGTACAATGACTAAGATGTCGACGACAAAATCCGGAGCGCTCGTCCGCTGGGCAATAGGGGCCGCGAGCGGTTGTATTATTTCAGCGACAGAATAAAAAACCCACCGAAAAGCGAAAAACAAGATAACGACAGGAGAAACGACTAACAGACCGCCTATAATGGACTTTCTAATGAAATTACTGAACCTGTCCATCTATTTGTCCTGATGTGTTGGGAACATTAGAGAAGGGAAGGAATACAGATTACAAGAGGGCCATTGAGGAGGCAATAACCGGTTAGAAAAAGATTCTCGCTAACCGGTATAACGCTAGCGCATCAATTTTAGAAGTTGATCAATGACTCGCTCAAGTTGGTTCAGGGATTGACACTCGCTAACGAAGTGACAGGCGCTTTGGTAACGAATCATTTCAGAGTCGCCAACATGCCATTGGCTGCGCCTTTCCGGGTTAAGCCAAATCACTGTTTTGGCTTGTTGGTAGATTTGCTGCAAAATTTCTAATCTAGGTTCAGCCATATTAGTGCGGCCATCGCCCAGAATGATGACTGTTGTTTGTGTGTTTATGTCGTCGAGGCACAAGCGGCTAAAGTCTTCCAACGACTGACCATAATCGCTACTACCCTGACCACATTTTTTAAGAGCCCGGTCAATGGCTTCTGCCGCTTCAAAGCGTTCGAATAGGTCAGTTACTTCATCAGACTGATTCGAAAAACAGAAGCTGCGAATATTCGGGAGAACATCCGAAAGACTGTACAAAAATAACAAGAGGAATTTCGAATAGGCCGACACTGATCCGCTGACATCGCACAGAGCGATGACTTTGGACTTCTTTTTTGGCGTTTTCCGCCAATAGGTGTCAAACAGAATGCCATCATTCTGGATGTTTTTTCGAAGTGTTTTACCTATATTAAGCCGCCCCCGTTTTTGCGTGGCGAGCGAACGGGAATGCTTCGTAATAAGTTTTTTTGCCAGTTTCCTAACCAGTTCCTTAAGGTCTGAGAAGTGTTGTTTGTCCAACGTTGAAAGCTGTGTATTGCGCAACGCTGCTTCTTGAATTTTCCGTCCATCGGCGTTAGCAGTCAATAGGAACTGCTCGTCGACATACTGTTTTGCAAGACCGTGAAGTTGCTGCTTTTTATTCCTTATTACATCGACCAAATAATCAGAGGTTGGAGATGATATATCCTTTAGCTTTTTAATACCGTCGTCAAGCTCTTCAATGCCAGCGGCGTGCAGGAGCGCACGAGTATACTGTCCCGTTTGCGTAAAAAAGCGCAAATTGTCGGTATTCAGCGTCGCAGCAGCTTTGGCGATCTCTGCGCTGAGTAAGCTATTATTATCGTCAATAGCGGCCTGTAGCAACGGCGAATTGAGTGCTTCCTGCAGCTCTGGGCTGGCAGCTATTTCTGCATTGATATCGAGAGACTTCTCTGCGTTTTCACCTGCTTGGTCTTTGCCATTTTTCGTTTCGTTGTTTAGGTCGTCATCGAGTGTAGTCAGGCGTTGGCCACCGAAAAAAATCTCAAAACAACGATAAAAAATGGTTTTTTCTGATTGTGTTTTCGCTAGTGTATTGGAGAGGGCGTACTTGAGATGTTGGCGGTCGTCATAGCCAATAAGTGCAAGCACACGCATGGCGTCGAGGCTTTCTGATGTAGAAACCCGGACGTCATGATCCCTTAGAGTTCTGATAAAATTAACCAGTTTTGATTGCATGAATTAATCCGTTTTTGACCAGTGGCGCAGGGCTACTGGTTGTCTATGCCAGATAATAAAGCTCGTATTTCGCGATTCGCAGTTTCAATATCATCCTCGAATTTCAAAATGACACTTAGCGTCTTTTCAACAACGTCTTTGTCTAATTTGTCGGCATGCAACAATACGAGAGACCTTGCCCAATCGATAGTTTCGCTGACAGCAGGTGCTTTTTTCAAGTCCAACTCTCTGACGTTTTGAATAAAGTTAACCAGTTGTAGTCGCAGATGCTCTGATGCTTCAGGTACTCGTGTTTTAATGATCTCATTTTCTAAATCACGGGTAGGGAACGGGATATACAAGTGCAAACAGCGGCGTTTCAGTGCGTCACTGATGTCGCGTGTGTTGTTACTTGTTAATATAACGAGGGGTTTATGTTTAGCTTTTACCGTGCCGATTTCAGGTACAGAAACCTGGAAGTCAGACAGGATTTCCAGCAGTAAAGATTCAAATTCGAAATCTGCTTTATCGATTTCGTCAATCAATAAAACGGCGCCGTTTTCTTCTCGCATCGCCTTTAGCAGTGGGCGTGGCTCGAGAAATTCTTCTGAATAAAAGATATCGCCAAATTGATGAAGGCGGTCAATAGATTCTGCAAGCCCTTTTGCACCTTTTAATATGTCACCAAGCTGTTCTTTCAAAACCTGGGTATACAGTAACTGTTTTCCGTATTTCCATTCGTACAAGGCCTTGGCTTCGTCCAGACCTTCATAGCATTGCAGCCGCACTAAGGGTAGTGACAAATACTCGGCAGCGGTTTTGGCTAGTTCTGTCTTGCCAACTCCGGGAGGACCTTCAACGAGAATGGGTTTATTCAGCTGATAGGCAAGATAAACTGCTGTCGCAATCGGTTCGCTGGCGATATACCCCAATTTGCCAAAGCCACTTAATATGGTGTCGGTACTATCCATTAATGCATGTTGTATTGGTGTCGTCATTGGTGTCGTCACAGGTAATTGGTTAGGTGATATGCACAACCGCCGCACAACGACCATCTCGTTTCTTTGAAGGTCGTTGTGCGGCGCTCATCGTGAAAGTAGCCGAAGTGTAACACGAATCGAGCTATTTTTAATCGAAAATCATTAGTTTCGAGGATGCATGCCGTTGAATTGGCTAAAATGCCCTAGGTTTTCACCACAAGAAATGAAGACATATCAACTCGATTTTATTGCTGTGTAGATAGCGCCAAGCGCCTGTGTTTTGAACAGTGTAGCGCACAGGTTCAACCGCCGGTCATGTTCATGAATCGAACAATCTGCGGCTCGCCATCCAGATCAAAATGATGACGTTCCGGTTTGATTTCCATGGAGTCAATTATGGCATTTTGCAGGCGCTCCATGTCTCCGGGATAGCTCCTCATAATGGCCTTTAGGTCAACAGAATGTTCATTGCCTAAACACAGGAGTAGGCGCCCGTCGACAGTGACTCGGACTCTGTTGCAAAGATGGCAAAAGTTGTGGCTGTGTGGAGAGATGAAGCCCACTCGAGACTGGCTGCCCTCCATTTTATGGTATTTTGACGGACCACCTGTGTCGTCGTCGATTGCCGTCAGCGAGTAAACCTCTTCAATAGTCGCTTTCACTTCGTCGCTGGAGCAAAAGCTCAAACTGCGGTCGTGTTCGTCAATGAGCCCGAGCGGCATCTCTTCGATGAATGATATATCGATTTTCTTGTCTCGCGCGAAATTGACTAAATCGACAATTTCGTCTTCGTTACGGCCTTTGAGGATCACCGCGTTGAGCTTAATGTTACTGAGGCCGGCTTCGATGGCTGCGTCTATACCGCCCAGCACCTTATTTAAATCGCCAGTGCGAGTGATCTTTTTAAAACGCTCTTCACTCAGGCTGTCGAGGCTTACATTGATGCGTTTTATGCCGGAGGCAAGCAATTGTGGTGCATATTTCTTTAGTTGAGAGCCATTGGTCGTAAGCGTCAATTCCTTGAGGCCTTCCAGTTTTCCAATGTTTTCAATGAGTGAGGTAATGTTATGACGCACGAGTGGTTCGCCGCCGGTTAGCCTAATTTTGTGAACACCCAAATTGACAAACGCATTTGCAATCTGTTCAAGTTCTTCAAGGCTGAGAATATCGGCACGAGGAAGGAAGGTCATTTCTTCCGCCATACAGTAAACGCAGCGAAAATCGCATCGGTCGGTCACTGAAAGGCGGACATAGGTGACCTGTCGGCCAAATTTATCGACTAAAATATTTTGTGGTGTCGGCGTACTAGATTCTGTTGTCATCATAAGATTATACCGATACTTACGTTGAATTAGCGACTACAATTTTTGTGACGGCCGCTATAGGCACGACGCACCATTGTTGTGCTAGACGCTGCGGGATAGTAAATATGTGGCCGGAGTTCCCGTCGCAATGGCAACAGTGTACACATTGGGGTGTTTTCACGGTTCGATGTAAAGCGCGGAACAGAATACCGATCCGGTTCCTAAGAGGTTGTTTACTCAGATGAATGTTGGGGATTTCAATGTGTCCGATAATGCAATAAGTGTTAGTATCAACAGAACATGACTGCACGCTATTGAATATATAGATATTCTTATTGAGTCGGGCGTTTCTCCGCACACAAGGGGTTTTTGATGAGTCGTTCGCAGCAAGGTAAAGGTTCGGGGTTTATCTCTCGTCTATTTGGTGGGGAGGAAGGCCCCGGACCGAAAGAAGATGTTATCGACCCAGAGATTCTCGTTCGATTGCACGAACTATCTTCAAAGCACACTTTTGTGGACGTACGGTTTATCGATAGAGACGATATATCCTACCAAAGTCTCATTATCGATGTGGATGCAAATAATCGGTTTTTACGTATCGATGAACTTTATCCCCTGAGTCGTGATATTAAAATCGTCGTCGGGGAGAAAATTGAAATTACCTCGCGAGGAAAGGGCGTTCCAGTAAAATTCACCAGCACTATTTCTGCTCTTGAGCTTTTTGACGGTTCACCGGCGTACAGAGTTGTTTTACCGACAACTATTAAATCCAACCAAAGACGTAGTTTTTTTAGGATTGATGTGACTAGGGATATGGATGTTCGCTTGCACATTCCATTTGATGAGGGTGGTCTTGGTCTGTGTACAATACTCAATATATCATCGTCCGGAATCGGGTTTCGGTTTGATAAGAATATTACCGAACAAATTCGATCGACTGGAATGATGAAAGAAGCGAAACTCACTTTCCCGGGTAATATTACGATGTATTGTGATTTAGAGGTTAGGAGCTATGATTATAAAAAAGCCCCCGCCCGCTATACTCAGGTTGGCGCCAAAATTCACAATTTGTCACCTTCAGAAAGAAAACAGATGGATAAAATGTTGCTCAAGCTTCAGCGCGAGGTAAAGCGCAATGAAAATAATCTTTCTGATACTTAGTTGGTGTTCCGCACAAAAAAATTTGGGAAAGGCGAGAAGATAGATAATATCAAGAGACACAACTTGGGTGTGTCAAATTCGACTTCTGTGTTTGTACTTACATTACGCTATACAGCAGTGGAGATTTAATTTACATTAGTGTGAGTTAATAATATGAGTTTCTATGTGACGAAAATTTCGTCTGGGTATCGAAATTCAAAAAATAAAAATTGTAATAGGTTGCTTATGACAATGAATATTCTGAAAAAGAATGCTCTTCTGACTCTGCGTGTCCCATTCTCAGAACAGCGTCGATCGCTGTGAGCAGTACTGATATGTCAAAACCTCTAGATAACACGCTGGGCGAAGAAAAAGTTGCCGCTAAGCATTACACTTTTTTGGGCTTTTTGACCTTGTTGAATGTGCTGAATTTTGTCGACAGGCAGCTGATATCAAGTTTTTCTAATTATATAGTACCCGATCTTGGGCTTACCAATACGGAATACGGATTGCTCACCGGGTTAGTGTTCATATTTTTTTACGCCTTCATGGGGCTTTTCATGGGTGCACTGGGAGACATGGTGCACAGACCCCGTCTTGTCGCCGCTGGGTTGCTATTGTGGAGTGTATTGACTGCAGCCTCAGGTGCAGCCCGTGGTTTTGTTAGTCTGGCATTACCGCGCATGTTTATTGGCATTGGGGAGTCGGTGCTTACGCCAACGTCGATGTCGATGTTGGGAGATCGTTTCCCTGCGTCAAAGCTCGGCTTTGCATCGGGTTTCTATTATATGGGAGTACCTGTTGGCGTCGGTGTTTCCCTGCTTATAGCAGGGTATTTGGGGCCGGCCATTGGATGGCGTAACTGCTTTTATGCACTAGGCGTGTTGGGAGCCGTGTTTGCAGTAGCCATGGCGTTTGTCAAAGAAACGCCTCGAATGCAT
>JBLHNZ010000070.1:0-12657 GCA_047623245.1 Oceanicoccus sp.
TAGTTTAACGAAAATTTTTTTCGGGCAGCTCCTTGGTGCAAGCGTATTTTCGTCGCTAATATTGGCGAGATAGCAGGCAGTGATATAGAAAATCTACCCCCCGCTTTATGGTGCTACGTCGCACCAAGTGTTAATCTAGGCAAATTTGTGAGGGCTATTTAGCTTAAACCTCACGTACCATTCTCGCTAAGGCAACTATTCGAGACAATCCAGCAAGAATTGTAGTCTATAGTTGTTGGGAAATCTTTGTGGGATAAATGTGAATGGGAACGTCGATTCTTGTGACTTTCCCAGAATTAATTAATTGTATTAACCTTAAACTAGAAGTCAGTGAATATGTCAGATTTGAAAAATGATCGTTTTCTTCGTGCTCTATCCAAGCAGCCTGTAGATGTTACTCCCGTTTGGATGATGCGCCAGGCCGGTCGATATCTACCCGAGTACAAAGCAAGTCGAGCTAAAGCCGGTGATTTTATGTCGCTGTGCATGAACCCGCAATTTGCTTGTGAAGTGACAATGCAGCCGTTGGAGAGATTTCCCTTGGACGCAGCGATATTATTCTCAGATATTTTGACTATTCCCGACGCTATGGGATTAGGTCTGTATTTTGAAGAAGGGGAAGGACCTCGATTTAGAAAAACTGTACGTACGGCAGAAGACGTTGCTGCTTTGCCAATTCCCGATCCTCATAAAGACCTGGGTTATGTTATGGATGCGGTTTCAACAATACGGGCGGAATTAAACGGACGAGTACCATTGATTGGTTTTGCAGGTAGCCCTTGGACGCTGGCTACTTACATGGTGGAGGGTGGGTCGTCTAAAGATTTTCGCTTGGCAAAAGCAATGGCGTTTAACTCTCCAGAAGTCATGCATTGTTTGTTGGACAAGTTGGCTCAAAGCGTAACCAGTTATTTGAATGGGCAAATCATCGCAGGTGCACAGGCTGTGCAGATTTTTGATACCTGGGGTGGCGCATTAAGCCATAGTGCTTACCGCGAATTTTCTCTGTCCTATATGCAAAAAATTATCGACGGTCTAATACGTCAAAATGATGGCCGAGAGGTACCTGTAATTCTCTTTACAAAAAATGGAGGACAGTGGTTGGAAGCCATCGCTGATACCGGTGCGACAGCTCTCGGCTTAGATTGGACCACGGATATTTCAGATGCTCGTCGGCGGGTCGGTCAAAAAGTCGCGCTCCAGGGCAACATGGATCCAACCATGTTGTATGCTTCACCAAAACGTATCCGCGAAGAGGTCTCCACAATTTTGGAATCTTATGGGCATGGAAGTGGGCATGTGTTTAATTTAGGGCACGGTATTACGCCAGAGGTTGATCCTGAGAACGCCAGAGTTTTTATCGAATCGGTGCACGAATTGTCTGACAAATATCACGTCTAAGTTTGTTTGAGTGTTAACAATAATATTCACTATTTTCTTTTAGAAAAAGGCTTTTTTAAAATATGCCCGTTATCCTCCGTTTAGCTTTATCTGTTATTCTTTTCGGTACTTTTACTGCATGTGCGACCTCGCCGACAGGCCGTTCGCAGTTGGTGTTGTTTCCTGCCGGACAAATGAGCCAAATGGGAGTCGCAGCCTTCGCCGATTTAAAAGAAAAAGGCGCTGTAACCAAAGAGATAGCGACGAGTCGGTATGTTAGTTGCGTTGCCGGAGCCGTGACCGCTGAACTACCTCCATCCTTTCAAAAAAACTGGGAAGTCGTAGTATTTGACGACAAGAGCGCTAATGCTTTTGCCTTACCCGGTGGAAAAATTGGTGTTCATACTGGCTTGCTTGAGGTGGCTGCCGATCAAAACCAATTGGCTTCGGTGATTGGACATGAAATAGGACATGTCTTGTCTCAGCATGGCAACGAACGGATGTCTATTCAATTTGCGTCTGAAACAAGCCAGCAATTGCTGGGAGCAATGATTGAAAATGGGCAACAAAAAGCTGATCTTATGGCAGCATTAGGCTTGGGCGGTAAGTACTTGGTAAAGCTTCCTTATAGCCGAACGCATGAGTCGGAGGCTGATGTATTGGGTCTGGAATTAATGGCTAAAGCGGGATTTAATCCTGAGGCCAGCGTTCAAGTATGGCGTAATATGAGTAAAGCATCCAAAGGCGAGCCCCTGGAATTCATGTCGACACATCCGTCCAATGACACGAGAATTAAAAACTTGTCTGCTAATATGCCTCGGGCGACTGCGACATATAGAGCGTCTCAGCAGCAAGGAAAAAATCCTCACTGCGTTAAAAAATAGACATTTTTAATCGGATTCTTTATTGCAGTCTTCTCTGTCGCAGTTTATTCCATGATTCATGTCGAGTGCAGGCTGTTCGGTGCGTGGTCGCCCGACAACTTTCGCAGGCACTCCGGCAACAGTGGTGTGGGCTGCAACATCCTGCAAAACGACACTACCAGCACCTACCTTTGCTCCGTCACCAATTTTAATATTACCCAAAATTTTTGCGCCGGCGCTGATCAATACGCCATTTCCAACTTTTGGATGCCGATCTCCGTGCTCTTTTCCCGTTCCACCTAAAGTGACAGACTGCAAAATCGATACATTATTACCGATGGTTGTTGTTTGTCCAATGACGACACCTGTACCATGGTCAATGAGTATGCCATGGCCAATTTTAGCAGCGGGATGAATGTCGACTCCAAATTGCGTTGAAATACAATTTTGGATGAATAGTGCTAGTGCTTGCCGGTTTTGATTCCACAGCCAATGTGCTACACGATAGGCTTGTAGTGAGTGAAATCCTTTAAAATACAGAAAAGGAACAGAGTAGCTGTCGCAGGCAGAGTCGCGCTCCATCACCGCGCTTAAGTCGCAGCGCATCGCTTTGCCAATACCAGGGTCTCCTTCAAGGGCTTGCTGGATTATGTCCCGCAGAAGCAGTGCAGATGCAGTAGGGCTATCTAATTTGTGCGCAAGATGAAAGCTTAATGCAGATTCTAATGACTGATGGTTGAGGATTGTGGAGTGTAAAAAGCTTGTCAGTATTGGCTCCTCACTCATAGTGATTTTAGTTTCGTCGCAGATAGCCTTCCAGATAGGGTCGCTATCTGCTGTTATAGAGATCGCTTCATTTGCCATGGGTAGGTTCCTGTGATTTCTAGCCTCTAGCATTTTTAAGAAAAATACCAGATTAAGTTAGCTTATCTGTTGCGCTATCATAGCGCGCGAATACCACTGTTGGATGACGATAACGCATTTTTGGCTCTGGTACCAATATTATTAAAATGTTACCTAACTTCACGGTCCTTATTGATCTTTCATTTCAATGTGATTTTTATACTCACTACCTTTCCCATATTATCCTTTGTTACGACAAAAAAGTTTTCCATTTCGGATTTCTGGTGGTTTATCAAATTATCGGACTCAAGATGTTTCAGTGCTGACAATGGTCGAAGAGATACTAAGTTACAAAAATCAGTATAAAGGCTTGTGGAAAACGACCGAGAAATAAAAAAAGCCAATACATAAGCGTATTGGCTTCTTCTATTTCGTGCTTGTTACCGTGTGCGTATTTCTTTAGTCGATAATACTCTGATATGTCAGAGTTTTGAACTCACGGCCCAGTCGAGTTCTATGCGGAATACTCTGAACCATAAAAATTCCTATGAGATTTTCTTGTGGATCTATCCAAAATCGAGTGCCTGCAGCTCCTCCCCAGTTGTATTCACCGGTCGATCCCACTTCACCTACTTCTCCTTGGTCCAGGGAGACTGCGAAGCCTAAGCCAAAACCTAGACCAGTTCTGCCAAAACCCATCTGAAGCTCGCCAAGATGGTTGGTAGTCATGAGCTCGATCGTTTTAGGCGACAAAATTCGAGCACCGTTTAGCTGGCCCCCATTTAGCATCATTTGGCTAAACTTTAAGTAGTCCATTGCAGAAGAAACAAGTCCGCCGCCGCCGCCTTCGAAGGTGGCACCTTCCATATAGCCTTCACTCGCTCGTGCTGGACTAACGACAAGTGTAGTCGAGTTGCTTTGTTTCAGAAATGTATCATCGCCATCGCCTGTGCCTTTCGGTGAATACATTTGAGCCAAGCGGCCAAGTTTTTTGTTTGGAATAACAAAGCTGGTGTCGTTCATGTCTAGCGGATCAAAGAGACGTTTTTTAAGAAACTCACCAAAGCTCATACCAGAAAGTACTTCAATAAGACGTCCCTGCACGTCTACTCCAACACTGTAGTGCCATTTTGTTCCAGGTTCATATTGAAGAGGAATTTGCCCTAAGGCAGTAACAAATTCCTTTAGATCTTTATTGCGGAGGATGCCACTTTTACGATACTGCTTATCAACTTCGGTATTGCCAAAAACGCCGTAAGTAAGGCCTGCAGTGTGACGCATCAAGTCGCGGATAGTCGGCTGGCGTTTGGGTTTGCGGGTCTGGCCTTCTTTGCTCACATCGCCAGCACCGATGGTGCGGCTTGTTGTGCCATCGGAAACCATTGCAATTTCACCATCGGCAGTAGATGCCGCGAGTTCAAGATTTGCGAGTTCGGGGATATATCGCGCAATTGGATCGCTTAAGAAAAACTTGCCCTCCTCATAAAGCATCATTAAAGCAACAGATGTTATTGGTTTGGACATGGAATAAATGCGGAAAATGGCATCGTCTTCCATCGGTTTTTTGGCTTCTCTGTCACTCTGCCCGTAGGTCTCGCTATAGACCACTTTACCATTGCGGGCAATCAATCCAAGTCCGCCAACCATAGTGCCGTTTTCGACGGCTTGGTTCATGTGTGTGGTAATTCGATCTAAGCGTTTCTGTGAAATGCCTTCTTTTTCAGGCAGTACTGTTGTCAGATCTTTGGCTGAGGCCGCCAAGGACACAGTAAGAACAGTAAATATCGAAAGCAGGAAAGCGGCAACTGAAAAGTATTTACTATTAAACTTCTTTTTTAACATAGCATATTCCGAGTTTAGGGGTGTTAGTAATCATGGGGGCTGAGAGCAGGGGCAAAAATCGTCTGAGGGTAGCCGTATTGCGTGGCATACTGACTGGCTTGTTCACGAAAGTATAATTAAATTTAGTCAATGTTAACCGCATTTTACTTTATGAATACTTAAAATACGGTAAAACACATCGAGAGCCATCTGCCAGTCGTAGAAATTTATTCTTTTAGGATTCCGCCGCCTATAAGCGAGCCTTCAAAAAAGCTACTTTCATAAGCCTCTTCAGGTGAATTTCGAACGCGCTGATCAAGATTATGAGCGTCGTCGCCCACTAGAATTCTCCAGCGCTCTTCCTTTACTCCATTAAGAATGACGGCAACCGCCTCGGCAGCTGTCATTGGGGCGTTGTTTCTGAAGTCTTCGCCACGCTGCAAAATAGCGCTTCGCAGTTCGTCTTTACTCAAGTTATCGACATCAGCACCCATCTTTTTCCAGTTTTCCCTGGTAGCTTCAAGTTCCTCGTCACTCATATCTATAGCGTCGGGAGCGCCGAGAATTTTACCGGAATTAATAGCGATGTCTGTACCGATATGTCCAGGCATCACTACGGACACTTTCACGTGTGGAGCATTGAGGCGAAAGTCATTAACCAGTGCTTCGGAAAATCCCTTTACTGCGAACTTTGCTGCAGAGTAGGCTGTGTGAGAGGTCATCGGACCGAGCGAAGCCCAAAATCCATTGACGCTCGAAGTATTAACTAAGTGACCATCGTCGCTTGCGATCAATAAGGGCACAAAGGCACGAGAGCCGTAATATACGCCATACCAACAGACGGCAAAGGTTTTTTCCCAATGCTCTCTTGTGTCATTGATGAAGCTGCCACCGCCACCGATCCCCGCATTGTTGAAAAGTAAGTTGATATGACCCCGCGGGTGCTGTTTTTCTACTTCCGCCCTAAAACGATTCATGTCTTCTTCGCTGGATACATCGCACAGATGAGCTGTTATCGAAATTCCCTGCGGCGCGAGATCGCGACATAAGCGAAGTGTTTCAGCCATGTTTTCTTCAACGACATCGCAAATAGCAACATCGCAGCCCTGTTCTACAAGTTGCTTCGCGAGCTCGCGCCCCATGCCGGTTCCACCTCCAGTGATCACAGCAAGTTTTCCTGAAAAATCTTTCATTATTTTCCCTCTAATTGGCCTGTCGATTCGAATGGACTTAACACCTGAGTGATAGAGCCCGTTTATTATTATTGCTTGTTTTCTGTGATGCTCTGTAGCTTTTCGTTTTTTAATGTATCTTACGTTAATTTTGTCGAACTTTTTGACCCAAATTAAACTGAAACAGAGGTAAATTCAATTTCGATTATACAAACCGGAAAATCCGTATATGTTTACGAAATCAAAGAGTGTTATTGACACCGGAGATATAAAAATAGAAGCTTCATTCATTTTTGTGTCTAAACACTTGTTTTCTACTGCATAGAGAATTTTCTGAATTGTCATTTTTTCGTTTGCTATTTTTAGAAAGCCGCTGCAAGTTTGCAGTCGATTATCTATTTTTTTTGAGCAGATAAAGGTGTTTGGTGTCGCACGTTATTTCCTATCCCTGTGAATAAAGTAAGGAGGCATACTACCATGACTTTTTTGAGTATGCAGAGCGTACTATTATCAGTAGAGAACAGTAAGGATTTTTTGTTTTATGAGGCATGATCGTAGGCCCTATTGGATAAAGAAAACGTATCTTCGCTTTAGGGTTTGGTATAGCGATCACTTTTTAAGGCCCGCTTGTGATTTTTTAGGCGATTATCATACCATTATGAAGCCATGGTACGTTTCTATTTCAGGTCCAAATATTAGAATTGGAAAATGCGCGACAATCATTGGCGAACCAGCGAGTCGCGTACAAATTGGAGTTTGGGGGCGTGAACCCAACGAGGGAAAAATTATCATAGGCGACTACGCTCTTATTAGTCCAGGTGTTAGAATTTCGGCGAGCGATGAAATCATCATTGGTGATAACGTGATGATTGCAAACGGCACTTATATAACGGACGCCGACTGGCACGGTATTTACGATCGAAGTAAAAGGGATGAGGGAAGGTATTCCGTTCATATCGGAGATAATGTTTGGCTCGGTGATCATTGTTCTGTGTTGAAGGGTGTTAGTATCGGCGAAAATAGCATTGTTGCCGCGGGGGCGGTAGTAACGAGAGAGGTCCCCCCCAATGTTGTGGTAGCAGGAAATCCCGCGAAAGTGGTCAAGCAGCTCGATGAGACGAAAAATTTTATCAAGCGCTCCGATTTTTTCGCGGATCCAGTGGGATTAGAGGTTTTTTTTGACGCTGTAGATAAAGAGGTGCTTTCAAAAAACGGATTTCTAAATTGGATTCGTACACTGATACGCCCCTCTACACAAGATTGATTTCCGCCGTGATCCGGTATCGAAAAAATGACCTCGACAGCTTTCCGGCGAAGATTTTTTTCGTTAAAAGGAAAACATGCTTCGTCTCAAAATAACTGCAGAGGAGGCTCGTGTAGCAACGCGAATTGTTCTCTTAGTTCGAGTATATGATCAGACCAATATCTGGCGTTATTAAACCACGGAAAGTTGTGGGGGAATGCGGGGTCCTCCCATCGTCGCGCCAACCAGGCACTGTAGTTCATTATGCGCAGTGTGCGCATAGATTCAATTAGATGCAGTTCTCTCGGGTCAAAATCAAAAAATTCATTATAACCCTCGATGACCTCATTGATCTGCGCGGTTTGAAATTGCCGATCTCCGGAAATAAACATCCATAGGTCCTGTATCGCGGGCGCCATGCGGCAGTCATCTAGATCTACAAAATGGGGGTTGGTGTCTCGCCACAAAATATTTCCGACGTGACAGTCACCATGAACTCGTATCTTTTTTACTGGTGTGCTGGCAAAAATTTCTTTTATACCGGTTATTAAGTCTTCGCACAGTGTCACGTAGGCCGTATGCAGGTCTTTTGGAATGAAGTTTTCACTCACAAATTGAAAGCTATCCTCTGCATAGCTCTTTACATCTAATGTCGGGCGGTAGCTAAACTCTCGTTGTGCACCAACGGCGTGAATTCTTCCAACTAGTCGGCCCAGCATTAACAGGCAGTCTAGATTGTCTAGTTCTGGAGCATGTCCGCCTTTACGTTGGAAGAGTGAGAAGCGACAGTCTTTGTATTTTAGTAATGTCGAACCGACTGTGTTTTCCGATGCATGTTCAGAGTTAGATGGTATTAGCAGTGGCGGTACAACCGGGACATCGGCTTCATGTAGCTCCTTACTAAATTGATGCTCTTCCAAAATTTCTTGATCAGTCCATCTTCCCGAGCGGTAAAACTTGGCGATAAGTGGCTCGCCATCTTCTATACCTACTTGGTAGACGCGGTTTTCATAACTGTTTAAGGGGAATATTCTTAAGTCAGTTAGCACGCCTGTACTTTCGACTGCGTCGATAACGCGATCAGGTGTTAATGACTCGTAAGGATGTGAATTGCTCATAGTTTAATCTGCACGTGTGAATCGTCAATTAGTAAGTTTTTTTCTGATAATAGAGCGACTGTTTTTATCTGAGCATAGACCGTTTTTCCGACCGTAAGTTGCAGTCGATCTGCCGATTTGTGAGTAATTCTAACGAGTAAAAATTGTTCCGCAATTTTAACCCGAACTAACATTCTTGCATTACTTGTCTGTTCGATAGCATCGATGGTTGCGGGTAAAATATTCAAAATACTGCTGTTGTTATTGCGTTCCAAAGTAATACTGACGTCACGGGCAGGTATCCTCACTCGCACCTTGTTGCCGGCTGCGCTGTTGATACTTGTTATAAAGAGGGGTAGTTGCTTATTTATGGTTAGTTCCGTGAGATGATATTTTTTGTCGTGACTGTGAATTATTGCATCAATTATACTGGAGGCGTGCTCTTCATGATTAAGGCTTAAATCGGTTCGAGAGCTAAGCTCTATCAAAGACCCCTGAGCATTAATTTTCCCGTTATCCAAAATCAACAAATGCTCAGCCAGACGGCTGACTTCTTCTATATCGTGGCTTACGTAAATTATTGGGGCAGAGAAATGTTGATGTATATTCTCCAGTAATGACAGAATTCGTTCTTTGCTAACGCTGTCGAGCGAACCTAAGGGTTCGTCCATTAAAATCAGCTGCGGGCTCGACAACAGCGCTCTAGCCAATGCGGTTCGTTGTTTTTCGCCACCCGAAAGGTTTGTCGTGCTGCTTTGTAACAGTGGCCACAGTTCAAACCAATCACAAACATTTTCAATGGATGGTCCATCGTTGTTGAACCGTCGACGATAAGCGTATTCAAGATTTCGAGCGACATTTAAATGCGGAAATAATCTAGCGTCTTGGAATACGTAGGCAATTTTACGTTCTTGTGTCGGTAAGTGGTAGGCGCCGTCTTGCCAGTTTTCGTTGTTAAACGATAGTGTCCCTTCTGTGTTTTTTTCCAGTCCCGCTATCCACCGCAATAATGTTGTTTTACCTGCGCCGCTAGAACCGTAAATGGCGCTAAACCCGCTGGAAGGTAGCTCAGTTTTCAATGCAAGTGAGAATTTTTCACGAACTAAATCCAGTTCAAACGCAATACTCATAGTTTAAATAGTCCGACAGATTTTCTATTGCTGGAGCTGTTCAAGCTATAGATAAATGCGAGCAGCACCACTGAAAAAAGAACGAGGCCCGCGGCGAGAAAGTGCGCCTGTGAATATTGTAAGGATTCAACCTTGTCGAAGAGCGCAATAGACAATACTTGGGTTTCTCCAGGTATATTACCTCCGATCATTAATACTACGCCAAATTCACCGATGGTATGCGCAAAACCGAGGGTTGCTGCTGTGATGAAGCTACGCCGGCTCAGTGGCAGAACTATTGAAAGAAATTGATCTTTTTTATTAGCTCCCATTGTCGCAGCCGCTTCGAGTAGATCTTTCGGTATTTGTTCGAAACTGGCTTGTAGCGGTTGTACGACAAAGGGTAGAGAATAGATAACGGAGGCAATGACTAGTGCGCTAAAAGTAAATGCCAACTGCTGCCCGCTGATGTTTAGCCATAGGCCGCCAAAGGCGCTGCTGGGAGAGAATGCAATGAGTAAGTAAAAGCCTAATACCGTCGGTGGAAGTACTAGGGGAAGAGCGACAATAGCTTCAAGCAGTGGCTTGAATTTAACGCGAGTGTTGGCCAACCACCAGGCTAGAGGGGAGCCAACAATAAGTAATATTAAAGTGGTAAGCGCAGCCAATTTGCCGGTTAGTATGACGGCGTCGATGTCTTGCGCTGATAACATGCTTACCCTCTAACTGAAATTCACACTTATGGGTTGTAGTAACCCTGATTCTTTATAATTGATTTTGCTTGTTGTTTTTTTAAAAAATTAAGGAAATCTAACGCAGCTTTGTTGTTTCTTCCCGATTGTAACAGGATTGCTTGTTGCCGTATCGGTTGATGCCAGTCTGTGGGAATTTCCCAGTATTTTTTGGGGGTTTCTTTCGATAGCACTTGCGACAGCGCTACCAGTCCGGATCCGGCGTTTCCGGTTGAAACAAATTGAAAACTCTGAGCGATATTTGCGCCTAATACTAATCGGGGTTGGATAGCATCCCATAAATCCAAATATTCGAGCGTTTGTTGGGCAGCGATGCCAAATGGAGCAAATTTTGGGTTGGCTATTGCGACCTTCCCGCTCGACCGAGTAAGTAGATCAGTGAGTACTTCAGACTTTTTTGAAGCCTGATTGTTTGGCGGTTTTTCTCGTTCCTGATATAAAACCAGCGCCAGTCGACCAATACCATAGGTAAATCGTGACCCTCTGATGCCAAGGCCCTTTTTTTCGAGTTGTTCCGGGTGAACACTATCAGCTGCTAGTAGTACATCAAATGGAGCGCCGTGAGTAATCTGGTTAAATAACGTCCCCGTCGACGCCACAATGACTCTCAAATCATGCTCCGAATACTGTCGAAACTCTTTGGCCAAAATTTTGAATGTACCTTGAAAATTCGACGCAACAGCAATAGTTGCCCTCTCCGCTAATGTCTTAGTCGCTTGCGAAAAAAACAAGACTAGTACCAATAGACGTATGATTTCCCGTCTGAAGATGGTTGTCGTGTTTGTCATACAGGCGACCTTTCCCTATCCGTTCGCACGATAGATCCCTTTTTCATAATTGAGTGCATTTTCGAAGTAAAAATCAGCATTTTTTTTGTTGGCAACGGTATTGTCCTGAATGCGAATAACTTTCCCTGGGCTACCAACAACGATCGAATTGTCGGGAATAATAGTATTTTCTTTGAGGATGGTGTGGCCCCCAATAATACAGTTGTCGCCTACGACGACCCCGTCCATTAATGTAGAGTTGATGCCGATAAGGCAATTATCGCCAATTTTCGCGCCGTGAATCGTACAGTGGTGGGTAATAGAGCAATTGTCACCGATGATGGTGGGTGAGTTTGTTCCCACGTGAATCATGACAAAATCTTGTATGTTAGTCCGTTTTCCGATTTCAATTTCATACATTTCGCATCGCATAACGACATAGGGCCACACGCTGGACTCTGGACCAATGGAAATTCTGCCGTAGAGTAGCGCAGAGTCGTGAATATACGCAGGGTTATTCAGTAGCACGTCGGGTCCGATAAAGCTCATTATTGGGAATCCTGAAATTTATTATGTTTAGTTCGTCCGTCGAAATCCTTGATTCTTCGAATCACCGGCGATCGGGATATGAAGTCTACAAGATTGAGGCAAAACTTAAACCTATTTAGTGGGCAATCGATATGACGATTAAGATATCTCGATAGAAGCCGCGTTCAGATCTTAATCTGTTGACTATGCTCTCAAACGCATATGTATAATTGTAGAGGGGCCGATCTGATGGCAGGCGTCGGACTCTCGAAGGTGGCCGTTATTGAGTGGTGCAAGGTAACGAGGATCGGGCAAACGGGGCCTTGCCGTCTAATTATTGGAAGCGACTCTGGTCAGTGAATTCTCTGAATTAACGCTAATAGTGAGGCAATCAACGTTACTTTCAGCCTATAGATATTACTTTATCGTATAGCCGGCACAATAGCCGTTATCGTCGTGATGGCGGCGTTTATTCCCGATGGGGAAATACTCAAACAGAAAAATTGATTGGGGCCACGGCGGTTCTCCCTGAAACTCTACAACAGTCGACGTATAAAATACTAGTAAATGTCTTTTACCAAACGAATTGGTTTCTGCCTTGTTCCTTGGCGCGATACAGTAGTTTTTCTGCTTTTTGAAGGAGTTCTTTAGCGCTTGTTTCACTTTCAAGGATATCAATGCCGCCGCTGACCGTCACATGCTTCGCCACTTCTGAAAACCCATGAGGGCATTTCCTGTCGCCACAGTCCCGAATAATTCTATCGGCAACTTGTCGAGTTCTAGCCGTGTCAGTATTAGGCAGAACAATCGCAAATTCTTCTCCACCATAGCGAGTAATAATGTCCAATTCCCGATGCATGACACCGGTTAATAACCGAGCTACTTCTTCCAAACAGACGTCGCCAGCCGGATGGCCAAGATTATCATTGAAGGGTTTAAACTTGTCTACATCAACTAACATCAACGCCAGTGACGACTTGTCATCGATGGCTTTCTTTAGTTCAAGTTCGATAGCGCTGTCGAGCCCTCTGCGATTTACCAGCCCGGTCAGGGCGTCTCTATCCGCCATTTTCTCCATTTCA